>JAFMQT010000311.1 GCA_017354515.1 Nocardia sp.
ATCAGGCCCTGATCATCGACACCGGCGCCCTGGGTGTGCCGCACGGGCGTGGCGTCCTGAAGGCCCGTGTCCTGGCCCTGCGGACCAGGCTGATCCGCATACCGGTCATACCCGTTGTCGGCCAGTGCCGCACGGCTGTATCGCAGCGAATCCTCCGGGATGGCCTCCGGGGGCGGACCCCAGCTCGATCCCGTCTCCGGTGCCTGCGGTGCGGCGTTGTCGGCCTTGCCCTTGCGGCGAAGTTTGCGCTTCTTCTTATCCGGCTCGTTGCGCTCATCGGCGGGCTTGCGATTGAACAGGCGGCGCCCGCCGTCCTGCGGGATCAGTTCCCGATGCGGGAGGTTCTGGACCGGTGCCTCATAACCGCTCTCGCTGACGTCACTTTCCGACAGCCATGGCGGCAGCATGGGTAGTTCATTGTTACGACTCATCGCACCGCGCACCCGGAAGTCGAGGTGGGCGAACTCGAGGGCGCTGCGTATTCGACTCGCTCGCTGCGCACACTCACGGGCGTCCCCCTGGCATCTGCTGGACCGATTTCCTGGACAGCCAGTAGTTTACGCGAGGGTGCTCCACCGTGATCGGCCTCCACCCGAGACCGACACCGATTCGATCGCAGGTACCGGCGTTGCCGCGTGCTCAGGTGGCGCGCCCGCGAGTCGTGAGGCGGGAGTGCAACGGTATGGCAATCGGCGTCGACGACGGCACCGGCGCGGACCGGTTGGACCGGCTGCCGGTCCGCCCGATCCATCGCCGGCTGGTCGTCCTGGTCGGTATCGGCCTGTTCTTCGATCTGTACGAGTTGTTCCTGGCCGGAACCATCACCGGGGTGCTGCGCCAGCAGTTGCGATTGTCGACCTACGAACTGAGCGCGATCCTGGGCTCGGCGTTCGCCGGGCAATTTCTCGGCGCTCTGATCATCGGCCGGCTCTCGGATGTCCTGGGCCGGCGCACGATGTTCATGATCAATATCGGTGTTTACTCACTGTTCACCCTGCTCGGCGCGCTGAGTCCGAATGTCTGGTTCCTCATGGCCACTCGTCTGCTGGCCGGACTGGGTATCGGTGCGGAGATGACGGTGTCGGACACCTACCTGTCGGAGGTGATGCCGGCCCCGGTCCGCGGCCGGATGATCGCGATCGCGTACACGATCGGCTTCTGCGCGGTACCGACGGTGAGCCTGCTGGCGCATTGGCTGGTACCGCTGTCGCCGCTGGGGATCGACGGCTGGCGCTGGCTGTTCGTGATCGGTGGTCTGGGTGCGGCCCTCGTCTTCGTCGTCCGGCGCGCGATGCCGGAATCTCCGCTCTGGTCGGCGCAGCGCGGCGCCACGGTGAATGGGTGCGACCGTCCGGATTCGCCGGCTCCCGCCGACCCCCGCGCACGGCTGCCCCGCCCGGACTTCACCGCGATCGTGCGTGCCCCGCACACCGGCCGCACACTGCTGTTCTCGGCGGTGATGATCCTGCAGGTCTTCGGCTATTACGGCTTCGGCACACTGGCGGTACTGGTCTTGCAGCACAAGGGGTTTCAGGTGGTGAACTCGCTCGGCTACCTGACCCTGACCTATCTCGGCTATCCGCTGGGATCACTGCTGTCGATTCCGCTGATGGAACGGATCGAACGCAAATATCTGGTGCTGATCTCGACCGCGGCGATGGCGCTGTTCGGCCTGATCTTCGGATTCGCCACGGCGGTGGGCGTCATCGTGACCGCGGGAGTGCTGTTCACCCTGGCCAGCAATGTGTTCTCCAACGCACTGCACACCTATCTGCCGGAATCGTTCCCCACTGCGGTGCGCGGGACCGCCGCCGGTGCGACCTACTCGCTGTCCAAGCTCAGCACCGCGATCCAGCCGTTCCTCCTGCTTCCGCTGCTGGACGCGCACGGTCCGGGCGCCGTATTCACGCTGATCACGGCAGCGCTGGTGGTGATGATCGCACTGGTAGCGGTCTGGGGGCCGCGGACCGGTAGGGCAGAATTGTCGGCACCCTGATCAGTCGGGCGGGGCGGTTCGCGGCCGCCGGACAGGGGTGCATTTGGCCCGGATGCGGGCACACGGGTAAGCTTGGCCAGCGGTGCCCATACCTGGTTGTGCGCATCGTTGGTTCGCGCATGTCACCGTTGGTTTGCGAATTCGTATTTGTGAATTTCGCTGACCGTGCGTGTGTCATCGACCGACGTATGTGATCGACCGTGAGCATGTGATCGACCGTGAGCATGTGGTCTACATCCGAGTATGACACCGGATCGACTGGAGTACATCGAGAACTGCAGTGACAAGCTAGCCGAAGAGTTGGAACCACACCGGGTTTCAGCGTAAGCGGGATCGCGGAGGATATGGCGAAGAAGGACGGGGCCATCGAGGTCGAGGGTCGGGTTGTCGAACCGCTGCCCAATGCGATGTTCCGCATCGAGCTGGAGAACGGTCACAAGGTTCTCGCGCACATCAGCGGCAAGATGCGTCAGCACTACATCCGCATCCTGCCCGAGGACCGTGTGGTGGTCGAGCTCTCGCCCTACGACCTGTCCCGCGGTCGCATCGTCTACCGCTACAAATGAGACTTCCCCGGTCGCAGGACCGGGGAACACCTGTGTTCACACCCCAGTGGACCACCAACAGATTGGACGGACGTGAAGGTTCAGCCGAGCGTCAAGAAGATCTGCGAGAAGTGCAAGGTGATCCGGCGTAACGGCCGGGTCATGGTGATCTGCGACAACCTGCGCCACAAGCAGCGTCAGGGCTAGTCACCAGCCAAGCACCGAACGCAGTTCGGATTGGCACAGAAGTCCTCCCAGATCCAGTCGCCCGTCGGCGAGCCCGCGGTTCGGTCAACGAACGGCAGGCGGACAGGCGACCTACCCCCGGACCGGAGGCCGGGGCCCCGGCTCGAGCGGAATTCGCCGCTCGAGCGGCGGGGACGGACAGGGAGCAGACCTCCGCAACAGTGAAGGAACTGCCAGATGGCACGTTTGATGGGTGTCGATCTCCCGCGCGAGAAGCGCATGGAGATCGCGCTGACCTACATTTTCGGGATCGGTCGTACCCGATCCAAGGAAATCCTCGACGCTACCGGCGTCAGCCCCGACCTGCGGTCGAAGGATCTCTCCGACGACGACGTCACCCGGCTCCGCGATTACATCGAGGCGTCCGAGTTCAAGGTCGAAGGTGATCTGCGCCGCGAGGTGCAGGCCGATATCCGTCGCAAGATCGAGATCGGCTGCTACCAGGGCATCCGCCACCGCCGCCACCTGCCGGTGCGCGGGCAGCGGACCAAGACCAACGCGCGCACGCGCAAGGGTCCGAAGAAGACCGTCGCCGGTAAGAAGAAGTAGGGGATAACCGAATGCCTCCGAAGAGTCGGGCCTCCGGCCCCAAGAAGTCCCAGAAGGCGCGTCGCCGGGATAAGAAGAACATCCCGCACGGCCACGCGCACATCAAGTCCACCTTCAACAACACGATCGTGTCGATCACCGACCCCGAGGGCAATGTCGTGTCCTGGGCGTCGTCCGGTCACGTCGGTTTCAAGGGTTCGCGCAAGTCGACCCCGTTCGCCGCGCAGCTCGCCGCCGAGAACGCCGCCCGCAAGGCGCAGGAGAACGGCGTCAAGAAGGTCGACGTGTTCGTCAAGGGCCCGGGTTCGGGCCGTGAGACCGCGATCCGCTCGCTGCAGGCCGCCGGCCTCGAGGTGGGCACGATCTCCGATGTCACCCCGCAGCCGCACAACGGCTGCCGTCCGCCCAAGCGGCGTCGCGTCTAGCGGGAAGGAAGGTAGAGAAATATGGCTCGTTACACCGGCCCCATCACCCGCAAGTCGCGTCGTCTGCGTGTCGACCTCGTCGGAGGCGACCAGGCGTTCGAGCGTCGTCCCTACCCGCCCGGCCAGCACGGCCGCGCGCGGATCAAGGAGAGCGAGTACCTGCTCCAGCTGCAGGAGAAGCAGAAGGCCCGCTTCACCTACGGCGTCATGGAAAAGCAGTTCCGCCGCTACTACGAAGAGGCGAACCGTCGCAAGGGTAAGACCGGCGACAACATGCTGCAGCTGCTCGAGTCCCGTCTGGACAACGTCGTGTACCGCGCCGGTCTGGCGCGCACCCGGCGCCAGGCCCGCCAGCTGGTCTCGCACGGCCACTTCCTGGTGAACAACCGCAAGGTCAACGTCCCCAGCTTCCAGGTCTCCCAGTACGACATCATCGATGTCAAGGAGAAGTCGCTGCCGACGCTGCCGTTCCAGGTTGCTCGCGAGACCCAGGGTGACCGGCAGATTCCCGGCTGGCTCCAGGTCGTTCCGAACCGGCTGCGGATCCTGGTCCACCAGCTGCCGGAACGTGCGCAGATCGATGTGCCGCTGAACGAACAGCTCATCGTCGAGTACTACTCGAAGTAAGCCGTTCGTGCCGCTGGTGGGTGAGCATGCGCGACATGCTCACCCACACCCCAGTTCGTGGGCGTCAAATAGCGGGCGCCCCTGAAGGAGGAGATCCTCATGCTGATTTCACAGCGTCCGACACTGGCCGAAGAGGTCATCGCCGAGAACCGCTCGAAGTTCACCATCGAACCCCTCGAGCCGGGCTTCGGCTACACACTCGGCAATTCGTTGCGCCGTACCCTGCTGTCCTCGATTCCGGGGGCCTCGGTGACCAGCATCCGTATCGACGGTGTGCTGCACGAGTTCACCACGGTTCCGGGTGTGAAGGAGGATGTCACCGACATCATCCTGAACCTCAAGGGCCTGGTCGTGTCGTCCGAGGAGGACGAGCCGGTCACCATGTACGTGCGCAAGCAGGGCCCGGGCGCGGTCTCCGCCGGTGACATCGTCCCGCCGGCCGGTGTCACCGTGCACAACCCGGATATGCACATCGCCACCCTGAACGACAAGGGCAAGCTGGAGATCGAGCTCGTCGTCGAGCGCGGTCGCGGTTACGTCCCCGCCGTGCAGAACAAGGCGTCGGGCGCGGAGATCGGCCGGATCCCGGTGGATTCGATCTACTCGCCGGTGCTGAAGGTGACCTACAAGGTCGAGGCCACCCGTGTCGAGCAGCGCACCGACTTCGACCGGCTCATCCTGGATGTCGAGACCAAGAACTCGATCTCCCCGCGGGATGCGCTGGCCTCGGCCGGTAAGACCCTGGTCGAGCTGTTCGGCCTGGCGCGTGAGCTGAATGTGGAGGCCGAGGGTATCGAGATCGGGCCCAGCCCGGCCGAGGCCGATCACATCGCCTCGTTCGCGCTGCCGATCGAGGACCTGGACCTGACCGTGCGCTCGTACAACTGCCTCAAGCGTGAGGGTGTGCACACCGTCGGCGAGCTGGTGGCGCGGACCGAATCGGATCTGCTGGATATCCGCAACTTCGGGCAGAAGTCAATCGACGAGGTCAAGGTCAAGCTGCATTCGCTGGGCCTGTCGTTGAAGGACAGCCCGGCCTCCTTCGATCCGTCCAGTGTCGTCGGCTACGACGCCAGCACCGGAACCTGGAGTGACAGCGGCGCCTTCGGAGACACCGATAACGGCGAGCAGGACTACGCCGAAACCGAACAGCTCTAGGCCCTCCAGAGGGGCCCTACACAGGAGAACAACCAATGCCCAAGCCCAAGAAGGGTGCTCGCTTCGGCGGGTCGGCGTCGCACCAGAAGGCGATTTTCGCCAATCTGGCCACGGCGCTCTTCGAGCACGGTCGGATCAAGACCACCGAGGCCAAGGCCAAGGCGCTGCGCCCCTACGCCGAGAAACTGGTCACCAAGGCCAAGGCCGGTACGCTGGCCGACCGCCGCGAGGTGCTCAAGGTCATCCGCGACAAGGATGTGGTGCACGAACTCTTCGCGAACATCGGACCGTCGTTCGAGGGCCGCGAGGG
>JAFMQT010000661.1 GCA_017354515.1 Nocardia sp.
TCGTCGGTCTTCTTGGCGACCTCTTTGACCAGCTCGGCGCCGATCTTCTCGTAGGGGTCCTCCAGCTCGATCTCCTTGGCGATGGACACACCATCGTTGGTGATCGTGGGGGCGCCCCACTTCTTCTCCAGGACAACGTTGCGACCCTTGGGGCCGAGCGTCACCTTGACGGCATCGGCGAGGCTGTTCAGGCCCCGCTCGAGGCCGCGACGTGCCTCTTCGTCATACGCAATTGTCTTGGCCATGGCGTTGTTGAGATCCTCCATGTGTATGGCTGACACACGAGACGATCGCAGGTTGGATCGCCCCATTACGCTGGCCAGGTTCGGTGCCCGCGACGGACGACCGGGGGTGTCTGAGACCCGGTCTCACCGTCCCGACCTAGCACTCACTGGTCGAGAGTGCCAGCACCCTTTCTAGCACTCGCCATTACCGAGTGCAAGGTCCCTATTCGAGGTTCGCACCAGCGGAATCGGCGGCCTGCCGGATCGTCGGCGAAGCCCCGGATCGTCGGCCAAGCCCCCGGATCGACACCCAACGCTAGGTATCGTCGGTGATCCGCAGTGCCAGCGCGACGAAGGCATCGGTGCGCCGCTCCTCGGGGCTGCGCGGCTCGCCGCTGTCGACCGTCACGTGCTCCGCGTCGTGTAGCAGCAGCTCGGCCTCGATCCGCATGATGGCGCGGATGAATGGCGGCGCCACCTCCGGGGGCAGATCGCCGTTGACGATATAGCTGCCGTCGGGGCCGTCCTCGGTCTCGACATAGGACAGCGCGCGCAGCAGATCGCCACGCGGTTCCCCCGCGATCAGGTCGGAATCCGAACCACCCGCCATAGCAATATCGTATCCGGGACAGTGATCACCTCATCAGCACCACGAGCATTCAGCTTCCTCACCGGTCATGAGCTCGGGTTTTGCGGTGCGAGCGGCGTGGGAGGAGCGGGCTCGGGCGGCACCGGGGGTGTTGGCGCCCCGGGAACACCGGGTGGCACCGGGGGTGTCGGCGGCTCGGGTCGGGACGTCGACATCGAACCCACGACCTGGGCGATTTGGGCGGCGATATCAGCCTCGAGTTCATCGCGTTTCAGCCCGAGACCGGCCAGCACCCCGGTGCCGTTCTCCTGCTCGAGCAGCGCCAGCAGCAGATGTTCGGTGCCGACGTAGTTGTGGCCGAGCCGTAGTGCCTCCCGGAACGTCAGCTCCAGAGATTTCTTCGCATCGGCGGTGAACGGGATCAGCGCCGGCACCTCGCCGGCGGCCGGCGGTAGGGCCGCGGTGGCGACCCGTCGCACCGCGTCCAGGCTCACGCCCTTGGCCACGATCGCCGCGGCGGCAAGGGATTCGGGTTCCGAGAGCAACCCGAGGATCAGGTGTTCAGGCTGGATCTCGGGATTGCCGGCCCGGCGAGCTTCCTCCTGGGACTGCATCACCACATTGCGGGCGCGCGGGGTGAAGCGCGCGAAGCCCGCGTTGGGATCCATCTGCGGATCACCGGGTTTGGGTACGAAGCGCTTCTGCGCCGCCTGTTTGGAAACGCCCATACTCTGGCCGATATCGGTCCAGGAGGCGCCCGAGCGGCGAGCCTGATCGACGAAGTGGCCGATCAGATGATCGGCCACCTCACTCATATGACCGGCGACCACCACGGCGTCGGAGAGTTGTTCGAGCACATCGTCGGGCCTGGCGAGTTTGATGCCGTCGATCAGATCGTCGAGGCGAATACGTTCCGTCATGCGTCAACTATAGATTGACGACATAAGAATAGTCAACGACTAGTTGACGGAAGATGTTCCGTATGGCCTATCCCGCGGTGATTCCGACCGCGGCAGCGACCGTCTTGTTCGCCTCACTCTTGGACAGGCACACCAGCTTTGCGGTTCCCAGCGCGACATTCGGGCTGCCGTCGAACTTCGAGCCGGGATTCTCCTTGATGAGGCGCTGCATCAGCGACTTCTCGGAATCGGCGTTCATCTGCCGGAATTGATCGCAGGTGATCTGCGAGGCCGGCGTGTCGGCGGAACCGGCGGTGCTGGTGGCCGCTGC
>JAFMQT010000312.1 GCA_017354515.1 Nocardia sp.
CGTTGGCCGGCAGATCCTCGAAGCTGCGAGCTCCGGAGATGTCCTCCCACCAGCCGGGCATCTCCTCGAATATGGGCTTGGCGTGGTGGAATCCGGTCTGGGTGGTGGGCATCTGCTCGACGCGCTCACCGTCGATGTCGTAGGCCACGCAAATCGGGACCCGATCCAGGCTCGACAGCACATCCAATTTGGTGAGGAAGTAGTCGGTGATGCCGTTGACGCGGGTGGCGTAACGGCCGATGACCGCGTCGAACCAGCCGGTCCGCCGGGCGCGACCGGTGGTGACTCCGACCTCGCCGCCGGTCTTGGCCAGATACTCACCGGACTGATCGAACAGTTCGGTCGGGAACGGGCCGGAGCCGACGCGGGTGGTGTAGGCCTTGAGAATGCCCAGCACCGCGGTGATCCGATTCGGGCCGATACCCGCACCCACCGCGGCCCCGCCCGCGGTCGGGTTGGAAGAGGTCACATACGGATAGGTGCCGTGGTCGACATCGAGCAGCGTGCCCTGCGACCCTTCCAGCAGCACCGTGTCGCCGTCCTCGAGCGCCTGGCCCAGCAGCAGCCGGGTATCGCTGATCCGATGTTTGAAGCCCTCGGCCTGGTCGAGCACCTCGTCGACCACCTGCTGCGGGTCCAACGCCCGGCGGTTGTAGATCTTGACCAGGACCTGGTTCTTGAACTCGAGCGCCGCCTCGACCTTCTGAGTGAGAATTTTCTCATCCAGCACATCGGCCACCCGCACCCCGACGCGGGCGACCTTGTCCTGATAGCAGGGGCCGATACCGCGTCCGGTGGTGCCGATCTTCTTGTTGCCGAGGAAGCGTTCGGTGACCTTATCGATCGCCACGTGGTACGGCATGATCAGGTGCGCGTCCGCCGACAGCAACAGCCGCGAGGTGTCCACCGAACGGTCCTCGAGACCGGCCACCTCGTCGAGCAGCACACCGGGATCGACCACCACGCCGTTGCCGATCACATTGGTGACACCGGGAGTCAGGATTCCGGACGGGATCAGATGCAGGGCGAAATTGTCGCCGTTGGGCAGTACGACCGTATGACCGGCGTTGTTACCACCCTGATAGCGGACCACCCATTGCACCCGGCCGCCCAGCAAATCGGTAGCTTTGCCCTTACCCTCGTCGCCCCACTGGGCGCCGATCAGCACAATTGCCGGCATGGGAGTCTCCTACGGTGTCGACGAGCAGCATCGGTGACACTGCAGCTACCTGCTCGTTTCGAGCTGGACGACGGCGCCTGCGGGTGCTGCGCCACTGCGCGGTCCGCTGATTCTGCCCGTCGCTCGCGCCATGATGGCGTCGGCCGGGGGGACAGTCTAACGGATATCCGATAAGTATCCGATGGTGGCCGCGCGGCGCGCCTGCCTCGCGAGTCCGGCCCGGGAGCGGGCACGCATCGACCGCCGGAGCCGATTAGAGTGGCCTGCGGAGGCGCTCGGACCGAGGGCGCGCCCGAACGCAGCGAGGGCTTGCAGTTGGCTGTTCAAAGGAGGGTGTTCGGCAGTTGAGTACTCATGTTCTCCGCTGCAACGGCGCCCCGGTACCCATCGCGCTCGCGTCGCTTCCCACCACGCAGACCACCGCGATCCCCGAAACCAGCGCTCTCGACGACTTGCTGCCGGTGCTGGCCGCCGACAACCGGCCACGGCTGATCGTGCTCGGCGAGGACGCCGGACTATCGGCCGTGCTGACCCACCTGCTGCGCACCGACCGGCTGGGGGTGGAAATCGCCTACGTGCCGGTCGACCGCACCTACGGCTCGCGCGCCTATCAGACCGGAACCGGTGCCCATGCCGCCAAACTCGCCCTCGAGGGCAAGGCCCGCGAAACTCCGCTGATCCGCGACGACACCGGGACGGTCCTGGTCGGCCGCGCCACGATCACCGGCCCCGAGGGTGACAAGCTCGAGGGTGAGGCCTACGTCGACGAGGTGCGGTTGTTCACCGGACGGGTCACCGCCATGCAGGTCTCGCCCACCCTGGACCTGCCCGGAATCCGCGCGACCGTGCGGCGCGGCTGGGGTAAGCGGCGCTGGGTCGCCGGGCGGGCGGTGCAACTGGGATCACCGGGGGCGCTGGTGAGCCGGGACGGCATCACCGCGGATCGCCCGGCCCCGCGGTCGAGTTTCTACCGGCACCACGAGCCCTGGTGGTTGGTCCGGTGAGCGGGTCGCCCTTCGGCGCTCGCCGCCGTGTCGTTCGCCCGAGTCCGGTATTCCTGCTGATCGTGGCCATCGCGGTGGTGGGCGCGGTACTGGCCTGGGATACCGATCCGCTCTCCACGCGCGCCCGCGCGGGAGTGTTCATCCTGGTGGTCGCCGGCTGGATCGTCAGTGTCTGCCTGCACGAGTTCGCGCACGCCTACCTGTCCTGGCGCGCCGGGGACCGGGAAGTGCAGATGCGCGGATATCTCACCCTGAATCCGATCAGATACAGCCATCCGCTGCTGTCGATCGGCCTGCCGATCGTGTTCATCGCGCTCGGCGGATTCGCGCTGCCGGGCGGTGCGGTGTATGTGAATTCGGGATATTTCCCGGCCGGCACCCGGCGCGCGATCAGCGCGGCCGGACCGGCGGTCAACGCGGTATGCGCGATCGTGCTGCTGGTGATCATCCGGCTCTACGGCTCCCCGCATACCCACGGCGCGTTCTGGATGGGGCTCAGTTTCCTGGCATTCCTGCAGATCACCGCGACAATCCTGAATCTGCTGCCATTTCCGGGCACCGACGGCTACGGGATCGTGGAACCGTCACTGAGTTATCAGACGCGCCGAGCGCTCGATCAGTTCAAGCCGTACGGACTGCTGCTGTTGCTGGCCGTGCTGTGGGTTCCGCAGCTGAACAGACTGTTCTTCGAAGCCGTGTACTGGGTTTTCGAGTTGTCCGGAATTTCCTCGGACTGGGCCGCGGTCGGCAGTCAGCTGACTCGCTTCTGGACCTGACAGCCGGCTTCTCGCTCGATCTTCAGCGGCTCAATCTTCCGGCGGCACATAGGGATTGGGGACCGTCGGCGGCAGCAGCGCGATCGCCGACAACCGGCTGACCCCGCACACCTGCATCAGGTCGACCACGATCGACCGCAACTGCGCCAGCACCACGTGATTGGACAGTCCGGTGCCCTCGACCAGATCCTTGGTCGCCCGCTTGGCCACCCGCCGCAGCTCCCGTGTCGCCTCCACCGCGTCCGGCGATTCGCCGGGTTCGGCCGTCATGAATCGGCTCACCACCCGCATGGCCGCGGCCAATTCCTCGACGACGGCGATCAGCTGGGGATCGAGGATCTCATCGTCACGGATCAGGGTCAGGGCGCGGCGCAGCAGCACCCGGCTGTTGCGCACGGCATTGTCCAGCGGATCGACCGCGGCGCGCAGCGCGTCCAGCCGCGGCCGGGAATTCCAGTACAGCGGGGAGATGCGGCTGACCTCGCGGCCGCCCTCGACGGCACTGCGCAGGCCATCGAGCCCGGGCTGGGTGCCGCGTACCGAAAGCAGTGCGGACCGGACCTTGTCGGCATCCTGTTCGTGCAGGCCATCGGCACAGTCCCGCAGTGCGGCACTGACCACGCAGAGGGTGTCGGCGGCCTGCTGACGCGCGCGGCGCACCGGATGCACCGGCAGCACCGCGACCACCACCACACCCGTCAGACCACCGATCAGCGCATCGATCATCCGGTTCGAGGCCGCACCGGCCTGGGCGGGCATCAGGGTGGTTACCAAGACCGCGGAGCTGGCGGCCTGCATCGGGATGACCGCCCCTTTGTCCAGGAACACCGCGATCGACATCGCCGCACCGACCACCAGCGCGATCTGCCAGGGCCCGGTCCCGACCTGATTAATGAACAGATCACCGATTCCGATTCCGACCGCGACGCCCACGACCAGTTCCACCGAACGCCGCAGTCGCGCCCCGAACGACACACCGATCGAGACGACCGCGGCGACCGGCGCGAAGAACGGCTGCGGATGGCCCACCAGCCGATGCGCCACGAACCAGGCCAGTGCGGATCCGATCGCGCACTGCAGAATCGGCAGCGCCGATCGGCGCAGGCGCAGCCAGCCGCCGCGCATCCGCTCGCGACCGCCCGCACGTACCGAATCGACGGCCGCCGCGGCGGGATGACGTTGTGAGCCCGCCAGATTCAGTCCAACCCTAGTTCGCCGGCGGCACGCGGATCGCAATCCTCGAGCAGATCCAGGCAGCGCGCGTATTCGTCGTTCTCACCGATGGTCTGGGCGGCCCGGGCCAGTGCCGCGACCGCGCGCAGGAAGCCCCGGTTGGGTTCGTGACTCCACGGAACCGGACCGAAACCCTTCCAGCCGTTGCGCCGCAGCAGATCCAGACCGCGGTGGTAACCGGTCCGCGCGAAGGCGTAGGCGGCCACCACATCCAGGCTCACCTCGGCCCGCGGCTCGCCGCTGCCGGTGATGCCGGCCCGCTCGAGCGCGTCCTCGGCCAGTTGCGCCCAGGCCACCGAGGCGGTCGGGTGCGCCGCGGCGACGTCGACGGGGCTCTGATTGTCCAGTAACGCCTGTTCGGCATCGGAATTCTCAGGAAGCAGAACCGGCTGTGGTCCGAGCAGATCACCGAAGGAGGTCATGCGCTTCATTGTGCACCGCACACGATGTGACAGCGCACCGCACACCGTGTGACAGCGCACCGCACACCGTGTGACAGCGCACCGCACACGGTGCGACGCCGCACCACGTATCTCTGTCACTACACCCACTACCTTGGGTGCTGGTATCGGTGCCCGCATTGAGCGTCACTTTTCGGCCGCGCACCATTAGGCTGATGCGGCGAACACCGGCGCCATCGCGTGGGTGACAACAGTTGACAACTGGTGAGAGTGAACAAGGGGTACGCGTGTCCGACCGGAACGACGACCAGAAGCCGCAATCGGGCGCCTCCGGCGACCGTCCACGCCCGGCCGCGTCCGGTGCCGGCCGTGCGCCCGCAGCGCCTGGCGGCGACGCCGATAAAACCCAGCAGATCTCCCGTGATCAGCTCCCCGACGCCGCGCCCACGACACCGATCGACCCGTCGTCGGCCAAGACCCAGGCCATCCGCAAGGTCGGCGGACAGGGTTCCGGCGCTGACCAGGAGGCCCAGACCGCGGCGATTCCGAAGTCGGCCGAGCAGGGCGCCGAGAAGCCCACCGGAAACGACACCGAATCGGCGAAGTCCGAGACCGCGAAGCAAGGTGCCGGGAAGGATGAGTCGGCGACATCGGATTCGGACAAGTCGGACACTCCGAAGTCGGGAACCCAGACCGCGGACGCACCCGAGAAGGACAATTCAGACAAGCCCGCCGCGGGCGATAAGCCGGACGGAGCCGCCGCGGCAGCGGGTTCCGGCGCCGAGGACGCCGCCGCGCACGGTGCCGAGAACGAGTCCGCCGGTGCGGCCGGCCGGAAGGACAGCGACAGGGACCGGGCCGGCAAGGAATCCGAGCAGCAGCCCGCCGCCGGCAGGTCCGCCGCAGTGAAGGGGGCGGCCGGTGCGGTCGCCGCCGCCGCGGGAGCGGCCGCGGCCGCGGGTATCGCCGCCGCCAAATCCGTGAAGTCCGGCAAGTCCGCGGATGATGCCGGTAACCGGGGTAACTCCGATGCTTCGGGTGACTCGGAAACCGTTGCCATACCGAAGATTTCGACTCCCACTCCGAAGCCGCAGGGCCAATCCCCCGATGCCGGACCGGCCGATGCCCGGACCACGATCCTGCCGGTGCAGCAGCCGGACCAGCCCACCGAGAAGATCCGGACCACTCCGGCGCCGGGTGCCACCGCGCCACCCCAGCCCGGCCCCACCGCGTCGGCCGGTGACGCACCCTCGGGA
>JAFMQT010000063.1 GCA_017354515.1 Nocardia sp.
ACCGGGTTGTGGTCTCGCAGTTGGTGCTGCGGGCGTGGGTGGGCTACCCTGAAAGTCGCTATGCAACCAGCAGCCTTCGGGTTGTGTTGGGCCCTCAGTTGCCGCTGGGGGCCCCTTTTAATTTTGATGCCCATTCCTCCACCGGGGCCCCGCTCGGTTTGGGCAGCGATGCCGGGTGGGTCGGGTTGTGGGTGTGTCTGGTCGGTCACCTCCTCGTTCGGCTGTGGGTGGTCATGCCGCGCGGATTCCGGGGTCGTGTGCGCGGGTGCGAAGAAGGTCGTTCAGGACGGCGACCGGGGAGGTCGGGCTGAGCGTGAGGCGGGCGTCGAGGGAGGTGGTCCACATGTCGGTGAGGTGGGCGCACAGACGGTCGCGCATGGTGTCGGTGACGTGGGTGTAGTTGGCTTGCACGCTGGAGTCGATGTGGCCGATGCGTTCGTCGATTAGCACTTTCGGAATTCCGACTTCTTCGAGGTCGGTGCGCAGGGAGTGGCGGTTGCGGTGCGGGCGGATGTCGTCGACGAGGGGCATCCAGCAGGCATCAGCGTGTTTGTCGGCGTGGGGGTGTTTGATCGGCAGGCCCGGGAACGGGGTGCCCTTGATCGGGACGGGTCGTTCCGGGCGGCCAGTATTGCGAGGGAATTTGCCGCTGGCGGCGGGGGCGTAGATCCATTCGCGGAAGCTGCTGCGTGACCAGTGTGGTGCGACTTGGCCTGGCTGACGTGGGCTGTAGCCGAGGTCGATGGCGATGGCCCATACGCGTTCGCGTGTGTCGTGGTCGATGGTGTCGGCGCCATGGAATACCTGTTGGGCTTTGCGTACCGAGACTCCGGCGCGCGCAGCGACGGTGGCAAGGTTCACGCCTTTGGGGTTGCCGACGGCTCGTCGGCGCGTGTTTCCGCGGAAGACGTAAGTGTGATCGTGGCAGTCGCAGCGTTGGGGTTGGGTGCGGGCAACGTGATCGCTAAGCAGGTGCCAGAGGAACATGGGTAGGTCGATGTCGCGGCGTGATTCGTCTTTGGGTGGGCAGCGGATGAGTGTGGATCGGACTTCGGCGAGTTGCCACTCCACGCGCAGTCGGCGGCGGGTCGGGTGGCCGGTGTCGATGAGGTAACGGGTTTCGAGGCCGTGGACTTCTCCCGAGCGCATTCCGGTGTAACGCTTGGTGATCTGCCAGACGAATTCGTCGTCGCGGCCGGACAGCAGTGCCATTCGTTCGGCGATGAGCAAGGCTTGCAGTCCGGTGATGAGGGCACCGGCGGGGCGGCGGCTGGCCGCGCGCGCGGTGCGTCGTCCGCGTCCGCGCTTTTTGCTGGCGTGGTTGGTGGTGATCAGTTTGTCGACGGTGCAGGCGTCTTCGAGGATGGTGTGTAGCAGTCCGCGCCATTGGTTGATCGAAGAGCGTCCGTGACCGGCTCCGCGTTCGCGCTGCAGCCAGCGCGCGACTGTGTCGGCGTCGATTCGGTTCAACGCCGTCGTGCCGAAGTACGGCAGCAGGTGGCATTCCAGATACGAGCGGTAGTTGTGCATCGTCGAGGCGGCCAGATCCTGGCGCTGATACCAGCGATCGGCGTATTCGAAGAACGACTCGTCACCTGGGTCGCCCGCGGTCGGCGAATTCCGCACCTGCGACGCAGGTGCCATCGTCCCGGTGCCGGTGATCGAATGCTGTTTGCGGAGGTCGTATTCGACTTCCGCGCGGTCGGCGGCACGTTTGGCTTCGGCCGCGATCTTGAATCGGACCGCACGACCTGTGGCTGGGTCTTTCAGTGTTAGGAACTGCCCGGGTCCGATTCGGTAGCGGGCTTCGAAGTATCCGGGTCGTGGATTGGCGTGGCCCATGAGGCTGTGACCCTCCTGGCGTCGTCAGCGCTAGTCGCGCATCACAGTGATGAAGGACAGGCAATGCCGGAACTCGCGACACGCGAAAATCCACGGCTACCGCCGAATCGCGCCGATAACCCGTCCTCCGACGCCCCCTGCGGTGGACCACTCGCAGGTTTAACCGCAGCCTAGTCAATATTCCCGGCATCGCGCAACAACCCTCCGTGCGCCATCGTCGGCCCCCCTGGGTCGATGCACGCCGGCCAGTGGCCGGAGTTGTCGAAATCAGTTGTTGTTCAATCTGTTCAGTACCGGTCCTGCTGTGCGGTCGGCGCCTGCCGCCCGTGCCGCGTTCCCGGAGCGGGCGTCGCGCGGGCCCCGTTCGACATCGAATATGGCAAGCTTGACACCAAGCGACACGCCGGAAGAACGAGAATGAACCAAGAAACCTGTCGCTAATGTGCGGCAAACATGTGCGATGTCGGGAGGGTGGCGCGCTGATGGAGCAAGTCTGGCAACAGAATTGGCTGAATCATGACGCGAGAACGTTCCCGCGGCCGCTCCCCGACATTCCCCGGACGTTCCCCGATCTTCCCCGCGGTCTATTTCGCGGGGAAAACTTGTTGCGGCGCAAAGGAAAAAATGGCACCCGAACTGGTAAGATGATGAAAAGCGTTGGGGCGCAATGCTATCCATACGAGCCGCTACCACTAAACTACACCGGCAGTTGGAGCCCTTTCGCGTCCTCTCAGAACATATCAGACGGGCCGTGTGGATCCGTAAAACCCCAGTTAGAAGAGGCTGTTCGGGCCTGCTTCCCCGCAGGCGCCGAGCGCTCGCCGTTCGGGTCTCGCAGTTTCGGCGACCGAAATGCACCGGCAAACGAGGATCCTGACAACACCGGCACTCCGGCGTCCGGGCTCCTCCTTGAACCGCGTGGACCTGCATCGATCCGATCGGCAGTGCCTGCCGGTAATCGCCGGCGGTGGTGTCGGTGTGTTCACCGGATGCGTTCGGCGCCGTTCGGCGCCGTTCGGCGTCGTTCGGTACGGCCGGTTCCCCGGCCGTTCCCCGATTCCCCCCTCCGAAAAGCGGCACCCGGCCGATGAGGCTGCAGGCGCGTATCGACGCCATCTGCGGCCGCTCATGTCGCTGCCGAGGAAGCGGATCGACGTTGCCGAGAGGCTCAGCGACAACTTGGCAACCGCTGTTGGAGTACGGAACTCAGTGGGTGGAGGAGTCCTTCGACGGCGACGTTGAGGGGGTCCGATTCTGGCCGTGCCCGCCGTGGCCGCTGGCGCCGTTGGCGGCCTCGACCGAGGTGAGGTCTGTGTCCACTGATCGGTTGAGTCTGCGATGGCCGTGCGGTGGAGGGTATCGCCGTGTGGGTCGGGACACGATGGGGACATGTCCATGATCGAGGTGCGCGATGTGAAGAAGGTCTACGGCCCTCGCACTGTCGTCGATGACGTGTCGTTCACGGTGGAGCGGGGAGATCTTCGGGATTCTTGGCCCGAACGGTGCGGGCAAGACCACCACTGTTGAGATGATCGGCGGGATCCGGCGGCCGGACGGCGGC
Organism: Nocardia sp.; assembly: GCA_017354515.1. GTDB lineage: Bacteria > Actinomycetota > Actinomycetes > Mycobacteriales > Mycobacteriaceae > Nocardia. Next base: position 3,404 of record JAFMQT010000063.1, read on the forward strand.
AGTATCACCGTTGCCGGGATGGACCCACAGGAGGAGTCCAGGCGGTTCCGCGAAGTCGGTGGGCTCGTGTCAGGCCGCGGGATGGAGCTCGAGGCGCAGCCCCAGGGCGTTGGTGACCTTCAAGATGGTTGCCCAGGTCGGATTCCCATCGGCCGAGAGGGCGGTGTAGAGGCCGTCTCGGCTCATGCCGATCCGCCGGGCCAGCTCGCTCATGTTCTGCGAACGGGCGATGACGCCGAGTGCGCGGGGCACGGCGGTGGGATCCTCTGGGGAGGCCTCGAGGGCGATCTCGAGGTACGTAGCGACGTCGTCGAGCCCTTCGAGGTGGTCGGCGACATCGAAGGGCTTGTATTTCTCACTCTTGGTCATCGTCATCCTCTTGCTCTGAACGCCACTGTTCAGCGAGCTGCTGTGCTGTGGCGATGTCTCGCTGCTGGGTCGACTTGTCGCCACCGAGCAGGAGAAGGATCAACAACTCGCTGTCCTGCAGGTAGTAGACCCGGTAGCCCGGGCCGTAGGCCAGGCGGAGCTCTGAGACTCCCCGGCCGACCGGTTTCACGTCGCCAGGATTGCCGTTGGCCAGCCGGTCGATGCGCTCCAAGATGCGCAGCTTGCCGTGCCGGTCCTTCAACTTCCTCAGCCACTTGTCGAACTCGCCGGTGCTGACGACTTCGACCATGTGTAGATTATATCTGACACTTCGGTGGGATTCAATGAACAGTAGGAGCCCGGCCGACATATCCGGGTGACCCGACGAACAATCCCCGGCATGGACGAGATCACCACGTGGGGTCCACGGCGCAACCCGTCCTTGTGGGATTGGTGCGTTCGCCGGTCGGGAGCGAACACGGTGCGAACCGGCGCCGGTGCTCCGCTCTATTCGTGAGGGGGTGCGGGCGGGTTTCGTTGACATTCATGCCGCTGGGTTTTCGAGTTCGTTTGCGCGGGTGTGGAGGAGGTTGTCGAGGACTGGGACGGGTGAGCCCGACGCCCGGGCGCCACGCCGAAAGAACCGGTATGAACCAAATAGTTATCGCGAACGTTCAGCAACCGCGTGCCGCGCTGGAGGCGCCCTCGTGTCGAACGGACGGGCGACGTGTGAACGGGTCAAGCCTGACAACGGAATTGGGTGAATCGGGCGGGAGAGTGTTCCCCGATCTTCCCCGCGGTCTATTTCGCGGGGAAAACTTGTTGCGGCGCAAAGGAAAAAATGGTGCCGGAACTGGTAAGATGATGAAAAGCGTTGGGGCGCAATACTATCCACACGAGCCGCTACCACTAAACTACATCGGCAGTTGGAGCCCTTTCGCGCCCTCTCAGAACATATCAGACGGGCCGTGTGGATCCGTAAAACCCCAGGTAGACGAGGGTGTTCGGGCATGCGCCCCGCAGGCGCCGAGGGCTCGCCGATCGGGTCTGCGCAGTTTCGGCGACCAAAAATGCACCGGCAAACGAGGGTCGTAACAACACCTGAAGTCCGGCGCCCGGGTCTCCTTGAACCTCGTGGACCTGCACCGATTCGATCGGTAGTGCCTGCCGGTGATCGCCGGCGGTGGTGCCGGGTTGTTCACCCGGATGCGTTCGGCGCCTTTCGGTGCGGCCGCTTCCCCGGTCGTTTCCTCGATTCGACCGTCCGAAAGCGGCACCCAGCCGATGAGGATGTAGAGGCGTATCGACGCGATCTGCTGCCGCTCCCGATTCTGGCCGTGTCCGGCATGGCCGCTGGTGCCGCGGCGGCCTCGACCGAGGTGATCGAGCCGTCGGATGCCGTATTCGGAAGTGTGGTCCGCACCGTGGGCACGGGTTCTTCATGGATTCGTCGGTTCTGGCAAGCGGTTGTCCTGCGACATCGGTCTGTAGCTGCGGGGCGGCGGCTGATGACAGGCGTGCCGAGCCGTAATCCGGTGAGCGCCAGTGGGTTTCCGCGACGATGCGCGGCAGCGTGACTGATGAGGAGGTGCGCGATCATCGTGTGGGCCTGCCGTATCGCGCGAATACCGCCGCACCTGCCGGTTCGATCGCCCGGCATTCCAGGTCCCTCGGTGAGCCGGGCGGAAACAGCTGTGCACCGCTGCCCAGCACGGTCGGGAAGGTCAGCAGGCGATATTCGTCGATCAGATCCTCGCCCATCAGTGTGTGCACGATTCTCAGGCTGCCGGTGATGATCACATCCCGCTGCTCGTTCTTGACGGCATCGATGAGATCACCGTCGAGGAGCCGCGAATTTTTCCACGCCGAGACATCGGTCAGCGTCTGGGTTGCGACCAGTTTCGCCGCGGCGTTCATCCGCTTGGCGAATGGGTCGTCGCGACCGGGCCAGATCCCGGAGAACAGCTCCCAGGTTCTGCGTCCCAGCAGCATGACCCCCTCGTCCAGCACGCTTCCGAGCCGGAACTTGTCTCCTGCGATCGCTTCGGGGCCATGCCGGAAGGCCCACCCGCCGTATGGGGTGCCCGCCCGGCCATCCGGGTCGCTCACCCGCCCGTCCAGCGTGATGAATTCGATCACGACAACGCTCATGATTGGGTCCTCAGGGTCGATCGATCGGTCTCTCACAGGTACCTACCGGCGAAGTCGGCCCGACTCATCGGTGTGGTCGAAATTAGTCGGAACGGATCCGCTCGGGCAGTCCGAACACGCGCAGCACACCGGGATCCGCGAATACGACATTGCGTGCGATGCGGCCGTCGGCGACGGTGAAGACCTGCACGGTGTGCAAGTGATGCCTGCCGTCCGGCGCGGGCGCGTAGGCGGCCAGCGCCGGCTGGCAGTTGGCGGTGAGATGCCTTGTGCGCCAATTTATTCCACGCATCTGGAACACCCTCTGCAGGAATCGGCCGTAATCGCGGCGGCCGCGGTACCACAGCGGCACCGGCGGCATCTCCATGACCGCGTCGGCAGTCACCAACCGCACCAGCGTAGCTACATCCGCCGTCTCGAACGCCCGCGCGTAGCGCTGGATCACCGCGCGAACCTCGGGATCGTCCGGTTCGGTGATCAGCTCGAGACCGGGCGCATCGGCCAGGGTGGCCCGCGCCCGCTGCAGTGCGCTGTTCACGGCCGCAACGGTGGTATCCAGCTGCCCAGCGACCTCGGCTGCACTGAACTCCAGCACTTCGCGCAGGATGAGTACGGCCCGCTGCCGCGGCGGAAGCAGTTGCATTGCCGCCACCAGCGCCAACCGCAGATCATCTCGTGTCGCGGTCTTGAAACGCGAGTCGGGATACGGCTGCAGCCACGGAATGTCCAGGACCGGACGAAGTTCCGCGTCGGGATCGTCGGAGGGCAAGCCCAGACCGGACGGCAGTGCACGTCGCGCTCGTCCATCCAATGCTGTGAGGCAGGCATTGGTGGCAATCCGATACAACCATGTCCGCACCGAGGCGCGGGAGCTGTCGTAGCGATCACGTGCCCGCCATGCGCGCAACATCGTCTCCTGCACCACATCCTCGGCCTCGTGCACCGAGCCCAGCATCCGATAGCAGTAGGCGATCAACTCGCCACGATAGGGCTCGAACTCCACCGACATCCGATCATCGAAACATCTCCGGCCCGCCACTGGGCACCCCGAGCCACTCACCGAGCCGGCATCGGAACACGCACCGGCCCATCGCTGCCCCTAGCCCAGGCCATCGGCGCGCACGTGGCCGACCTCGTGCTCGGCGGCTTCCTGCCCCGTGGATCAACCATTCGCCGACTGGACCGGTGCCTGCTCGATCGGACAGCCGGCCGGAGTGTTCGGCGTGTGGTCGTGATGATCGTAGGGGGTGGACCGGACTCCCTTGTCGGCCGCCACTGGGCGGATCATGCGGACGGCCAGCCGCCAGAATGGGTCGTTACTACGCGCGCGTAGCCGCATGACGGCGCGGCGGCCGGGCAGATGGTCGGTGGTCGCGCGGGCGCGGATATTCAGATTCACTGCAACTGCCGCGACCATCCGCCAGTCCGCTAGTCGGACGTCGCGCAGCGGCGTGTCCCGGATCAGCTCGCGAACGGCCGGTTCGCCGCTGTAAAAGGCGACGAATCCCAGGAACGGTGCGGCCGAGTGTTGAAAGAGGCGGCCAGCGGGTCCGCACATCTGCGAGATCGCCGCGACGCCGGAGTTCGCCATCTGTGACGTCCACTCGGTCGCGCCGCCCGCATGGGCGGCGATGAAGTCCAGCTCCTGCATGGCCTCGGCGACCGAGCGTGGGAGCAACTCATCGGTAACCCCCATCAGGTAAGCGATGTAGTTCCAGTACCACATACTCGCCTCGAGTTCCGCCGGCGGTCGGCGGCGGCCGTGCGCGTAGTCGATGATGAGCGGGGAAAGGCCGAAAGTGATTGCGCCGCCCAGCATTGCGGAATTCGAGATCGGTTCGCCGAATCGCTCGTAGTGTTCCGGGCCCCACGAGCGGCGCAGGCCGGCACGCACCTGGGCATGCATCAGCCGTACGCGGATGACGTCTTTGAACGTCGGCGAGAAGCGATCTATCACATCCGGTTTGGTCATGTTCCAGAACCAGACGTTGCTCTCCAGTTGCCGTTTGGCCCACACGTTAACGAATCGGCCGGTGGCCCCGACCGCGGAGGACACGTCGGTGCCGACGTAGGTGGCGATGAAGTCCTGCATTCCCATGCCCATCTTCCCGGCGAACGAGGCGTCGATCCAGCAGCGCCTGCCCTCCTCCCACAGCGCGCGATCGAACCATGCCGGGGGAGTATCGAGCTGCTCGAACAGTGCGCTCAGGGCGGGAGAGGGGGCCTCGATCGAGCCGATTCCGTGATCGAGCGCCCGCTCGAACAGGCGCCGGCCCGCGCCCGTCTTCATTCGACGGAAATCCTCGACCACCGCGTCCATCAGCTCGTCGCCCTGCCACATATGGTCGGCGACCAGGTCGTGGATCGGTGTCGGCCGGGGAGTCTCGCGCCAGCCGGGGATCCAGGGCGCCAGGTACCTGCGCCGCTGCGCGACGGCGTAGAAGGTCAGATGCTGATGCCCGGCAGGCAGCGGCCGCAGTGGCATCCCGTCGCGATACCAGTAGTGGTTCGGGTGGACCGGTGGTGGCTCCAAATTGGTTGCTGCTGACTCCGGCATCAGTTGCGGCCTCTCGTGATTTTCGCTGACCTACCTGATGTCCACGTTATCGCCGGTAGCCCCTCCGACACCTGCTGTGCGCCCGCTGAGATCAGCGTTCTCGGTCCGGATCGCGCTGCCGCCGTTGCCAAGGTTCGGGGTTTCAGGAAGACTCGCACCGTCTTGTGTTGGGCTCCGACGCGTCGAGGGGGCTGATGTGGTATTCGGCGGCGATCATCGTCACGTCCGATGGGCCGCCAGCGGTGATAGCCGGCCCGGGCAGTCTCGACGTGGCGCGGCAGTGGAGAGGCCTGGATTGTCCGCCGTGCCGCATTCGTCGAGCGTCGCTAACCTGTCCCGGTTCGCCGTCAATATGCTGACGCCGCCGCGCCGCGCATGGAACCCGTTGGTCCCCAGTCTATCCGATCGGGTCGCCGGCAAGTACGCGGTGATCACCGGGGCCTCCAGCGGTATCGGCCGCGAACTCGCGGTGCGCCTCGCGGCAGCCGGGGCCGTCACGATCGTCGTCGCCCGGCGCGAAGCGGAACTCGACCGGTTGGTGCACGAGATCGAGAACGACGGCGGCGCAGCTCACTATGTGGCCGCCGACCTGTCGGAGGAGGCCGGTGTCAACGCGGTCGCCGACACCGTGCTGGACCGCTTCGGTGCACCCGATCTGCTGGTCAACAACGCCGGCCGATCCATCATGCGCCCCATGGCGGCGGCTGAACGCCGATTGCATGACTACGAGCGCACGATGCGGCTGAACTACCTGGCCGGCGTCGGCCTGATGCTCCGGTTCCTGCCAGGGATGCGGGCCCGCGGCAGCGGCCACATCGTGCACAGCAGCTCGGTTGGGGTACTGACCAACCTGCCGGAATTCTCCGCGTATGTTGGCTCGAAAGCGGCGCTAGATGCGGTGATGAGGATCGCTGAGGTCGAAAGCGCCGCGGATGGAATAACTTTCACCAACGTCCACCTGCCGCTCGTGGCGACCAACATGGTGTCGGGAGACTTCGAGGGCTATACGCGGCTGTCGGTCGACCAGGCGGTTGACATGATGACCGACGCGATCCGGCGTCGGCCGCGCAGCGTCGACAATCCGCTCGGGCGCGCGTATTCGGCTACTCGCGCGCTGGCCCCAGCCGTGGCGGTGCGAGCCGCGAGCACCGCGTATCGGGCCCGCTGACGGGTCCCCGCGTATTCAATTGGGCACGAGGCCGATCGCCCGCTCGACGAACGGTGTGATGATGTTCTCGAATTCGGCCCGCGGCATCGGAACGCGGGATGCGGCCTGGTCGGCGGTCATCCCGGCCACCAGATAGAAGATCGCCCAAGCGTCGGCCGACGGTACCGTCGACGAGACTTCGCCGCTGGCGGCGCCCGCTGCCACGGCGTCCATTAGTGGCTGCACCAGGTGCGTCATGCACGAGTTGATCGTATCGCTGTGCCCCGGTAGCAGCTCGCGCCAGTGCACGGCGAACAGCGACGACTGCTTCGCGGTTTGAGGATCGTAGGCGGTGTCGACCATCGCGGTGAGATACACGCGAATCTGCGCGGACGGGGTCTCGGCGGCGGCGGTCACCCGCCGCAGCCGTTCTGCCGCCGATCCGAGCTCTCGCTGGAGCAGCGCCACCAGCAGATCACTCTTGGAGTCGAAATGCCGGTAGAAACTGCGGGTCGACAGGTCCGCCTGCCGCAGCACGCTCCGCACCTTGAATCCCCACCAGCCGCTACGCTCGAGCACATCCCGGGCGGCTTCGAGCAGCCGGGCGCGCTCTGGATCGTTGGGGCCGGTGCGCGGCGATGCCGCCTTCCAGGACGCCCTTCGCTCGGTCACAGTTGCCCTTCACCGTCAGTTCGTAGTCCAGCGGGGTGACTGGGCAACGATACTCGGCACGCTGTCCTCGGTCGCGTTGCAGCCGAGGGCATCGATCGTGTCGGCGATTATCCGACCGTATGTGAGCGAATTAACGACCGCGGCGAATATTGCCCAGATATCGACCACCGCAAAACCAGGAGAGCGTGTTGAGTGGTTCTTCTGTCCGTTGTTTGTTCTGGTGTCCACATTCCGTCCGGTCGTAATATTGTATGTGTCACTAAATTAGGTAGTTATAGCCGTGAAGAATTTTACCGGGTAGGCGGGACTCGAACCTGCAAAAGACCATGTCGAGACTACGTGCGCACGGTTGGCAAGCAGCGCGCGGCGACTGCAACTGTAAATTCTTCGGAAACCGTTCGGTAGTCCTACGGCAACTCGTGCCGCCTATATTTTGCCCCGTCGGGGCTCAGTGGTGAGCGCTCGTGCAGCGCGACTGTATTCGGCCGCGTTCGTTCCACTACGACGCTCTCGGGAAAGTAAGTCATGCGCGAATATATTCTGGAAATCGCTGGAGATCTCTTCCGCATCAGACCTGATGCGGATATCGATGAAATCGCCGCACTCGCCGGTGTGAAATCCGCCCATGTCGCCGGATATTTCTCCGACGCCGACCAGGTGCGCCGCGCACTGGCCGATGAGCCGGTCGCGGTGGCCTGGGCCGTCTAAGCGGGAGCACGGTCACGATGGTCACCATCGACACTGCCGAGCCACCGTCCCCGCGCACCGCGGGCGATTCGCAGACATCGGTCTTGGCCCGGTGCGGCACCGAACGCACGGCCCGGTATCTTACCGGCGCCAACGACTGCGTCCACGCGGCCGGATCCGGCCGGCAGTGGGCGTACAAGCCACCGGTGATCGCTTCCTACGCGGTCATTCGGTGGTGCGAGGAACTGTGCATGATCGCGCTGCTCGATACGATGCCCCAGGGTTACTGCTCGCTCGGGGTGCAACAGCGGCTGCGCCATCTGGGCCCGATCGCGGTCGGCGCCGAGATCGAGATCACCGCTCGATGCGTCCGGGTCGGTGGCCGTTTCAGCAGGTGGGAGGTCGTGGTGCGCGACCGTCACGAGCTCGTCGGTCACGGCCACATGGACTTCGTTGCCGTGGACCGGACCCGTTACGAGCAGCAACGATTGGCGCCCAAGAGCTCTGCCCGCGAACAGACCGCTTGATGGGTGCCGACCGGCGAGGCGTCGATGGCGTTGCCGAGACGACGGCCCAGCATGTGGTGGTAGCCGCCCCGGTCGTCGGTGTAACGGGTCGGACCACCGAACACCTCGCCGAGCCACAGCGCACTAACATTGCCTCGCACGGCCCGGTGCACGGTGCGGTCAGCTCCAGGGGTGTTTGCCCTGTGACGGGTGGACGTGGTGGAGGTTGGACAGGCGGCGTGCCGACTGCTGCAGGAGCACCCGATTCGCCTCGGCGCCGGCGTCGTCACCACCGGCCACCGCGTCGTACAGGGCGTGCGCGATCCGTCGATGGTTGACCGCGAGTTCGTTGCCGATCGCCTGTCTGGTGTCGCGGTTGGCAGCTTGCCATTCGTTGGCCGTGACGCCGGCTACGGCCGCTTCGTCATCCCAGATGCCCCTGATCCGGTTGACGAAAGCGTGATCGACATTCGCCGGGAATACCGGTGCGTTGGAATGGCGCGAGAAGTTGTCGGCGGCGATGACGGCCTGTGCCGCGAAGGCGGGTGTGAAACGTTCGCCCCAATGGTTGTCCACGGCCATCGAGGCGGCGACAGCCTTCTGCAGCGGCAGGAAGCCGTAGGGCGACATCTCCCGCAGCGTGACACTCTGTACCGCGTAGGCGCGCTGTGCGTCGATGATCTGCGGATCGTCGAAGCCCGCGTTGCGTAGTGCCGCGGCCTTGTAGATGTCGGGCACCTTGCTGTCGCCGAGGCCGTCCAGGGCGTTGGCCACGCCGAGCTGGTTGATCCCGTACGGGCCCAAACGGATCGCGCCCTTCGTTTCCCAATTTCGCCGACTCGAGTTCAGCCATTCCGCGCTTTCCCGATTCAGCGGTGCCGCAGCGATATTCGCGACATCTTGCCGGCGTCGGCCGAATGCGAGTGGGTTGAGCGGGTTGATCGTGCGGTGGGCCAGCCACGCGGTGATCGGCGAGGTGTTGACCGTATTGAGGGCCTGCAGCGCGGCGGTGGTGCGCAGCGCATGGGCCGCCGAGCCGCCGCCCACCGACATACCGGCCGGCATTCCGATAGCGGTGGCGCCGCTGCCGCCGGCGGACCGGCCCATGCTCACGCCCTGGGTGGCCAGGGCGAACCGATTCGCCACCCAGTTCCCGCCCCGGCTCAGACTCTTGTCGAGTTTGCCCAGCTGGGTGATGCCGACCATTTGAACGATGGTGACCAGGGCGATGACCGGAAGCACCTGCCCGCCCGCACTTTTCAGCAGATCGGTGATCAACAGCATGAAGCAGGCCAGGAAGATGATGTTCGCGATCATGCGTCCGGCGGCGATGAAGCTGTGCACGAGATTTCGGATCAGGTAGGTCTGGGTGGGGCCGTAGACGAATCCGCCCGCGGCGAATCCGAAAATCGCCGCCACCGCGTGGAATATGGATTCCATTGCGCTGCGTACGATTTTGACCGCGAACGACAGTGCGAACAGACCGGTGATCAGGATCGAGATCAAGAGCAGCAGGCCGGTACCGACCTGAGCCATGGAGGGGCTGCTCAGGTGCCGGGCCAGCGTGCCATCCCCGCATTTGCTCAGCAGTGTGGCGCCGGTATCGCCGTTATCGGTGGCGATGCTGGTGGTCCAAGCGTTCTTACAGGCCGGTTCGGAGTCGACGACATGGCCGAAATTCCAGATCTGCACCGGTTTCCGGACCAGATTGTCGGCGAGGCCGGCCTGTAATCCGAGGATCTGCTGATCGGGGTTGACGTGGTAGTTGCCGAGTAGTCCGGAGGAGACCTCCACGCCCAGATATCTGCTGTTCGCGAGCAGGCCGTCGGAGGAGAGCTCATTTTCGAGCGGATTGGCCAGAAAGACCGGGCCGATGATGCCGAGCAAGAGCATGGTGACGATCTGCATCGTCGCCTTGCTGTGGAATCCGCGCACGATGAACCAGGCGACGAAGAAGGCGCCGATGGTCGCGGCGGTGATCAGCACCGCCGGTGTCGCGATCTGATCGCGCAAGCTGTCGGCCATATCGCGCAGCGGCGTGGCCATATAGCCGAGCCATTTGAAACTCAGGACGAGGCCGATCAGCCAGATCGCGGTGCAGGCGATCGCCATATACCCGACCAGTTCCATGCCCAGCAGGGATGAGGCGATATCGGAGTTGAGGTGCAGGAGGGGATTCGGATGATGCTGGATGAAGCGGTAATTGGCCAGCGGCGCCCCGGAGGAATCGCGGATCCCCATCCAGGCGACCGCGTCGATAACCGAGGAGCCCTCGTCGGACTGGCCGCCGAACAGTTCGGCGACCGCCAGCCCGGTCCCCATCGGGGCGAATACGAACAGCAGCACCGCGGTCAGGAAGACCAGCCGCTTGCGATTCCGGGCCTGGAAAGCTCGTTTCGTCATCGGCGGGCTCCTTTCTCACGGCGGTTCGGCAGATATGAACAGCAGGTGTCCAACCTGAACTCAGCGAGAATTCTGAGTTTAAGGTCTTACCACTGGCGGGCAGTCGCCCCGCGTGAGCTGGTGGTCCGGTCCGGAACGCGAAGCGGGGCAGTGGAATAGTCCACTGCCCCGCTTCGCGTTTCGCTGTCGAGTTG
>JAFMQT010000064.1 GCA_017354515.1 Nocardia sp.
GCCCGAGACCAGGGTCAGCGGCGTGGTCGTGGTGTCGGGTTCGACTGTCGAGTGAGACAACGCGCCTCCGAACAGAGAGAAATCCAGTAAGCCGAACTGTAACACCGATTCCAGTGACGGACACCGACTTTACGGCCGGATAACACCCACACCAGAGCCACTCGCACGGGTACTGTCACAATTCGTACAGCGACGACCGATAGCCGAATGACACCCCCGGCATCTCGACCACTGGAGGGCACGTGACCGACCGCCTGCACGGCAAGGTAGCTTTCATCACCGGAGCCGCACGAGGACAGGGGCGCGCGCACGCGGTGCGCCTGGCCGAGGAGGGCGCGGACATCATCGCGGTCGATATCGCCGGGCCGCTGCCCGACGCGGTTCCCTACGATTCGGCGACGCCGGACGATCTGGACGAGACGGTGCGCCTGGTCGAGCAGACCGGCCGCAAGATTGTCGCCGCCCAGGCCGACACTCGCGATCTGGACGCGCTGCGTCAGGCGGTGGCCACCGGCGTGGAGGCGTTCGGGCGGCTGGACATCATCGTGGCCAATGCCGGGATCTGTATTCCCGAGCCATGGAACACCATCACCCCCGAATCGTTCCGCGATGTCATGGACATCAACGTCACCGGCACCTGGAACACCGTCATCGCGGGCGCTCAGCAGATCATCGACGGCGGCCGCGGCGGGTCGATCATCCTGATCAGCTCGGCGGCCGGTTTGAAAATGCAACCGTTCATGGTGCACTACACGGCATCCAAACACGCCGTGGCCGGTATGGCGCGCGGGCTCGCGGCCGAATTGGGCCCGCATCGCATCCGGGTCAACAGCGTGCACCCCGGCGGGGTGGCGACCCCGATGGGCAGCGGCCGGATGGTCGAATTCCTGCAGAAGGCGGGCGAGTCCAATCCGGCGCTCGCGCATATGTCGGATCCATTCCTGCCGGACGGAGTCGCGATGCCGGAGGATATCGCCGCGACCGTGGCGTGGCTGGCAAGCGATGATGCGCGGATGGTCACCGCGTCACAGGTGGCGGTGGATCTGGGCTCGACCAAATACTGAGGAGCCGCCACCATGTCACTGTTGGAAGGGCGGGTCGCGGTCATCACCGGCGGCGCGCAGGGAATCGGCTATTCGATCGCGGAGAAGTTCGTCGCCGAGGGCGCGCGCGTGGTCATCGGCGATCTGAATCCCGGTGCGGCACAGGACGAACTGGGCGATGGCGTCACCCGCGCGGTGACCTGTGATGTCACCGACTCCGAGCAGATGGCCGCACTACTGGATACCGCGCGGCACGAGTTCGGTCGTCTCGACATCATGGTCAACAACGCCGGTATCACCCGGGACGCGACCATGCGCAAGATGACCGAGGACCAGTTCGACCAGGTGATCGCGGTCCATCTCAAGGGCGCCTGGAACGGTACCCGGATGGCGGCGGCCATCATGCGCGAACAGCAGCGCGGCAGCATCGTCAACATCTCCTCACTGTCGGGCAAGGTGGGGATGGCCGGGCAAACGAATTATTCGGCCGCCAAGGCCGGAATCATCGGATTGACCAAGGCCGCCGCCAAGGAGGTGGCCCGGTTCAATGTGCGAGTCAACGCGCTTCAACCCGGCCTGATCCGCACCGCCATGACCGAGGCGATGCCGCAGAAAGTATGGGATCAGAAGATGGCCGAGATTCCGATGGTGCGCGCGGGCGAACCCGAGGAGGTCGCGGGCGTGGCCTTGTTCCTGGCCTCGGATCTGTCCTCGTATATGACCGGTACAGCGCTGGAAGTGACCGGCGGGCGGTTCATGTGAGCTGGCAGCCGCATACCGTCACCAGCACGGAGTTCGTCGATCCGGGACCGGTGGCGGCGCTGACGGCGCTGCTGGATTCCGGGGCGCCGGCGGTCGCGGCCGGCGATGTGCTGCCGCCGCTGTGGCATTGGGTGGCGCTGCCGCGCTGGCCGGCGTCCTCGCGGATCGGCTCCGACGGGCATCCGGTGCGCGGGAGTTTCCTGCCCCCGGTGCGGTTGCCGCGACGCATGTTCGCCGGAGGCGAGATCGAGTGCCGCGCCGACATTCTCGTCGGTTCAACGGTGCGCCGGGAGGCGACAGTGGTGTCGGTGACCCCGAAGTCGGGACGCAGCGGGGATCTGGTGCTGGTGACGGTCGAGATCACGCTGTACAACCCCGACGATCGACCCGCGCTGGTGGAACGGCAGAACCTCATCTATCGCGAGGGAGCACCCGCACGCGCCGAACCCTTGCGCCCGCCGGACATCGCGCCCGCAGGAAAACCCTTGTCCCGCACCGGACCCGGCCGGTGGGAGCTGCGCACCGATCCGACACTGCTGATGCGGTTCAGCGCCGCCACCGCCAATCCGCACCGCATCCACTACGACTGGCCCTATGCCACCGGCGCCGAAGGCTACCCCGGTCTGGTCGTGCACGGACCGCTCATGACCCTGAGCCTGGCCGAGACTCTGCGCCACGACGCACCCGATTCGGTCCCGGCCGTACTACGGCACCGCAATATCGCACCGCTGTTCTGCGCCCAGCCCGCCCGCATCGAGCAGCGCGATACCGGCACCGGTTTCGCCTTGGCGGTGGCCGGTACCGACGCCTCCGGCGCGGCGGTGACACATACCGAGCTGTCGGGCGAATTCCGTTCGAGGGAAGGCAGTTCCGATGCGTGAGGCAGTGATCTGCGAACCCGTCCGCACCCCGATCGGCCGCTACGGCGGCGCGCTGCGTTCACTGTCCGCGGTCGACCTCGGGGTCACCGCGCTGCGCGGACTGCTCGACCGCACCGGAATCGATCCCGCGGTGATCGAGGACGTGGTCCTCGGGCACTGCTACCCCAACAGCGAGGCCCCCGCGATCGGCCGAGTGATCGCGCTGGATTCCGGACTGCCCATCACGGTGGGCGGCATGCAGATCGACCGCCGCTGTGGTTCGGGCCTGCAGGCGGTGATCCAGGCCTGCCTGCAGGTCGGCAGCGGCGCCAATGAGGTGGTGGTGGCCGGCGGAGTGGAGAGTATGAGCACGGTGGCCTTCTACTCTCTCGATATGCGCTGGGGTGGGGCCCGCGGCGGCGTCCAGGTTCACGACGGACTCGCCCGGGGCCGCGAAACAGCGGGCGGACGTCACTATCCGGTGCCGGGCGGGATGCTCGAGACCGCGGAGAATCTGCGCCGCGAATACCGGATATCACGCCGGGAACAGGATGAACTCGCGGTGCGCTCGCATCAGCGTGCGGTCGCGGCCATGACCTCGGGTGCCAGTGCGGAGCAGATCATCCCGGTCGAGGTCGCCGCACGGACGGGCACCGTCCTCGTGGACACCGACGAACATCCCCGTGCCGACACCTCGATCGAAGCCCTCGCCGAACTGAAACCCGTTCGCGCGAAACTGGATCCGGAGTCCACTGTGACCGCCGGCAATTCCAGCGGGCAGAACGATGCGGCCGCCATGTGCCTGGTCACCACGCGCGAACAGGCCGAACGGCTCGGACTGACGCCCCTGGTCTCGCTCACCTCATGGGCCGTCGCCGGCGTAGGCCCGCAGGTGATGGGCATCGGCCCGGTGCCGGCCACCGCCGCGGCCCTGGACAAGGCCGGCCTGAGACTGGCCGATATGGATCTGATCGAACTCAACGAGGCCTTCGCCGCCCAGGCCCTGGCGGTCATGCGGGAGTGGAACTTCGGCGAGGCCGACCTCGACCGCACCAATGTGCACGGCTCCGGAATCTCGCTGGGCCATCCGGTCGGCGCGACCGGCGGCCGGATGCTGGCCACCCTCGCCCGCGAACTGCATCACCGCCAGGCACGCTACGGTCTCGAGACCATGTGCATCGGCGGCGGCCAGGGGCTGGCGGCGGTCTTCGAACGAGCGGTATGAGCAGGAGAATTCGTGAAACTCGCACAGACACACGGACTTACCGAGACACAAACCGAAATCCTCGCCGCCGTACACGCTTTCGTCGAGAAACAGATCATTCCGAACGCGCCCGAACTCGAACGCACCGACACCTATCCGCAGGCCATCGTCGAGCAGCTGGCCGAGATGGGGCTGTTCGGGCTGACCATCTCCGAGGAATACGGCGGACTCGGTGAATCCCTGCTGACCTACGCACTGTGTGTGGAGGAGTTGGCCCGCGGCTGGATGAGTATCTCGGGAGTGCTCAACACCCATTTCATCGTCGCCTATCTGCTCAGCCGGCACGGCACCGCGGAGCAGCAGCGAAACTTCCTGCCGCGCATGGCCACCGGCGAGGTGCGCGGGGCGTTCTCGATGTCGGAACCGGAACTGGGATCCGACGTCGCCGCCATCCGCACCAAGGCGGTGCGGCGCGACGGCGGCGGCTATCGCATCACCGGCCGCAAGATGTGGTTGACCAACGGTTCCACCGCGAATCTGGTGGCGGTTCTGGTCCGCACCGATGAGGGCCGCGACCGTCCGCACGACAATCTCACCGCGTTCCTCGTCGAGAAACCCACCGGCTTCGGTGAGGTCGCACCCGGCCTGACCATTCCCGGGAAGATCCACAAAATGGGTTATAAGGGGATCGACACCACCGAACTACTGTTCGACGATTACGCCGCGTCCGCCGATACCGTGCTGGGTGAGAAACCGGGCGCCGGTTTCAAACAGATGATGGACGGAATCGAAGTCGGCCGGGTCAATGTCGCCGCCCGGGCCTGCGGGATCGGATTGCGCGCCTTCGAGCTCGGCGCCCGCTACGCCCAGCAGCGCAGCACCTTCGGAAAACCGATCGCCGACCATCAAGCCATCGGATTCTCCCTCGCCGAGATGGCGACCAAAGTCGAGGCCGCACACCTGATGATGGTCAACGCCGCCCGGCTCAAGGACTCGGGCCTGCGCAACGACGTCGCCGCCGGAATGGCGAAATATCTGGCCAGCGAATACTGCAACGAAATCACCCAGGCCAGCTTCCGCATTCACGGCGGCTACGGCTATTCGACCGAATACGAGATCGAGCGACTGATGCGCGAGGCGCCGTTCATGCTGATCGGTGAGGGCACCAGCGAAATCCAGAAACGCATCATCGGCAAGGGTGTGCTGCGCGACTACCCACTGTGATCGCAGATCCACGACGCGCCGAACCGAAGGCCTCGCAGTATGATTTACAGTGACAGGTACCATAACCCACTACGGAACGGTCCGACGGTGGGAATGACCGTCACGACAATAGCTTTCGCAACGTATGAGGGGTAGGTGGCCGCGACCATGGCGAAGCGGGCAACCGCGGAGAAACGGCCGCGGCGGGAACGGGGATCTCTCAATCCCGAGGACATCATCGACGGCGCCTTCGAACTCGCCGAGCAGGTGTCGCTGGACAATCTGTCGATGCCGATGCTCGGCAAGCACCTCGATGTCGGTGTCACCAGTATCTACTGGTACTTCCGCAAGAAGGACGACCTGCTCAACGCCATGACCGACCGGGCGCTCGAGCGCTACGCCACCTTCGTGTCACCGTTCGTGCAGGCGCGGGACTGGCGGGAATCGCTGCGCCGACATGCCCGCACCATGCGCAGTACCTTTCTGACCCACCCCATCCTGTGCGATCTGATTCTGATCCGCTCGGCGCTGAGCCCGCGGGCGGCGCAGATGGGCGCCAAGCAGACCGAGAAGGTGATCGCCAACCTGGTCGAGGCCGGTCTCACCCTCGAACAGGCGGTGGACACCTATTCCGCGGTACAGCTGCATGTGCACGGAGCCGTTGTGCTGCAACGACTTTACGATAAGAACAAGGAATCCGAATCCGGCGCCACCGCGTACTACGAGAATCTCACGATCTCCCCCGAGACCACCCCGCTGCTGGCCGAGGCCGGCGCGAAGGGGCTACACAGCGGCGCCCCCGACGACCACAACTTCGAATACGGCTTGGACCGGATTCTCGAATACACCGAACGCCTGATCGCCGACCGCGCCGCGCACAAACCTCGCGCGGGCAAGTCGGCGACCAAGACGTCGGCCCCGCGTCGCGAACCCAAGGACACGACTCCGGCTCGCAGGTAGCGATCAAGCAGGCGGTGCCGATCAGGCGTTGACACGCGGTGCCGATCAGGCGTTCACACGCAGGGCCGCGATGAACCATTCCCAGCCCGGCACCATCGGCTCCCGCCGCGGCCAGCCGTTGAGAATGCCCAGCAGTTCCCAGTACCGCTCGACCCGGCGGTCGGTGAACAATGCCATCCGGTCGGCCAGGTGCCGACGCTCGGCGGCGGGCAGATCGGCGTCGAGGGCTTGGCGCAGGATTTGCCTGCCCTGCGCGGAGTCCGGCGCCACCCCCTCCGCGACCGCCCGTCCGACCAGCTCGTTGACGCGGTTCGGGTCGACGGGCATGTCGGGTGAGTCAGCGCCGGCCATCGCCATCTGCCGGCAGCGTTCCTGAAAGCCGCTGTCGGCGACCAGTTCGGCCAGCTCGATCCAGGCATCCACTTGCTGTGGGCTCGGATCATCGGGCAGTTCCGGCGGCATCGTGCGCATACCGCGCGCGATGTGCGCTCCCGGCGCGTCCTCCGGGATCCCAGCGAAGGTAGCGTCGACGAAGTCGTCGATCACGCGCTGCCGTTCCGCCGCGGATAATTTCGCCATCTTGTGCATGATTCTCATCTCCTCGGTCGAACTATCTCGATGAGCGACCGAACGCAGTACCGCGCGCCGCACCCGCAGACCGCGGATCTCGGCGTCGATGGCACGCGCATGCGCGGCGGCGACATCGGCCAAGGTGGCCTGTCGCAGCAGGACCTTCCGTACGGTCGGCAGGTCCAGCCCCAATTCGCGCAGCGTGCGCACCAGCTCGAGCCGGGCCACCGCTTCGGCGTCGTAGAGCCGGTAGCCGGACACCGACCGCTCGGTCGGCGGCACGACTTCCGAATCGGACCAGAAGCGGATGGTCCGCACCGAAAGTCCGGTGCGGCGGGCCAGCTCGCCGATGGTGAACAATTTTTCGCGGTCACTCACGGGGAACAGCCTCAACCTTCCAGTCGGTGGAGAGTCAACCCCGATCATCCACCAGCCGGATTCGGCCTGCCCGGCGCCGCCTAATTCGGAGTGTCGGGCCGTCGCGCGTCCGAGCGCGCCCCGGCGAGGGTGTGTGGTGCCGCCGCGACCGCATTGATTGTGGCCGTGCACAGCAGGGTGTCATCGAAGCGCAACCGGACTGTCGAGTCGATATTTCGCGCAGCCGTCGTGCGTTCGATCTCGAAGGTGAGATCGGTCAGGATAGGGGCGGGGCGGCGGAAGGCCAGGTGCACCGAACGAGTTTTTCCGGCCGGGCCGGTGGCGCAGTTATGGTGCTGCACAACACAATCAGCGAGAACAGCAAGAAATCCGCCGTGCACGAAACCCGGCGGGCCCTCGTAGAGCAGCGGGAAGTTCACCCGTCCGGACGCCCGCTCGGACTCGATGCTGCCGAACTCGTATTCCGGGAACGCGGGGTTGTAGGAGCCGATATCGAAGGCGTGGTCCAGGTAGATCCGTCCACCGGAGGCGGCGTCGGTACCGATCCGAGGTCGCACATCGCTCGGTGCGGTCGCGGTCAGATCCCGCTCCCACTCGGCACAGCGGACCAGTAGTTCGTCAACCGAAGGTCGTGGATATTCCTGCGCCAGTAGCAATCCCGCGATCTTGCGCAATGCGGTCGCGGCCGCGCGCGTCTGGTCGAGCGCCGGTGCCCCGAATCGTGGTGTCGGCCGAGCGGACTCCGGATCGTCAGTCATGGCACCTCTTCAGCCGCCCACTCTGTTTCCATCCGCTACGGTAGCACATACCGTATGTTTGACAGTATGCTCTCCGAGAGCCGGGAGGCGCCCATGAGCAACGACCACGAACCGGCATCCGCGGGGTCGGTTTCGGTGCGGTGTGCGGGCGAAATCCTGCATCTGGTCATCGACCGTCCGGGGCGCCGGAATTCATTGAGCCCGGCCATGATCGACACCCTGGTGACGACCCTGACCGAGGCCGCATCCGATCCTTCGCTGCGGGCGATTCACCTCACCGGCGCCGGCTCCGACTTCTGTTCCGGTGTGGACTGGGTGTCGTCGAACCGCGGCGAGCGCCCGAGGCCACGCACCGGCGATCTGGTGCGCAGAATCCCGCATTCGGCACACCGGGTGATCGAACTGCTGCACACCGTTCAGTTACCGGTGGTGTGCGGGGTGCGCGGCTGGGCGGCCGGGATGGGATGTTCACTCGCGCTGGCCGCCGATTTCACCGTGGCCGCCGAGGGAGCGGTGTTCTGGGAGCCGTTCATCGAGCGCGGCTTCAGCCCGGATTCGGGTTCGACCTGGTTGCTCCCCCGGCTGATCGGCCTGACCCGCGCCAAGCGCATGCTCATGCTGGGCGCGAAGGTGAGTGCGGCCGAAGCCGAGGACTGGGGCCTGATCGAACGCCACGTACCCGCGGACGAATTCGACGACACCATCGAGGCGCTGCTGACCCGGCTCGCGAGCGGTCCCACGGTTGCCCTCGGCCTGACCAAACAGGCGCTGGCCCACGGCCAGCACGCCACGCTCGCAGAATCATTGAACCAGGAACTCTACGATCTCGAATTATCCTGCCGTACCCAGGATTTCAACGAAGGCCTGGCCGCGTTCCGGGAGCGCCGCGCCCCGGAATTCCGCGGGCGCTAGCCGCCGCCGAGCGAGGATCGCCGATGAACACCGCCACCACACCGCCCGAACCGGCCGGTTTCGAGACCATAGTGCTCGACACCGATCCCGCCGACCGGGTCGCGACCATCACCCTCAACCGTCCCGAATCCCTCAATGCCTTCGACCGGACCATGTGCGAGGAGATGACCCGCGCCTGGCAGTTGATCAAGGCCGATGACTCGGTCCGCGCGGTGGTGCTGCGCGCGGCCGGGACCAGGGCTTTCAGTTCCGGGCTGGATATCAAGAAGTCCTACGGTCAACCCAACGGCGTCTGGCATCACGAGGACCCGGGCGAGGCGCTGAGCCCGAAATGGCAGAAGATGTGGAAGCCGGTGGTGTGCGCGGTGCAGGGGATGTGCACCGCGGGGGGGTTCTATTTCGTCAACGAGGCCGATGTGGTCATCTGCTCACGCGATGCCACCTTCTTCGATTCGCATGTGTCAGCCGGTCTCGTGTCGGCGCTCGAACCGATCGGTTTACGGCGGCGCATCGGCCTCGCCGAAACCCTGCGCATCGCCTTGATGGGCAATGACGAACGCGTGTGTGCCGATACCGCCCTGCGAATCGGGTTGGTGACCGAAGTGGTCGCGGCCGACCACCTGTGGACCCGAGCCCATGAGATCGCCGCCACCATCGCCGCCAAACCGGCCACCGCCACCCAGGGCACCGTCAAGGCGATCTGGGAATCCCTCGACAAGCCCTATCGCGCCGCACTCGATCAGGGGCTGATCTACACCCGTTTGGGGAACCCGATCGGCAAACAGGAACTGGCCGATGACCCACAGCCCGTGCGCGAGTTCAGGATTCGCTGATGACAAATGCTCCGATCTCGGTTTTCACCGAGCCCGCCACCATCGCCGATCTCATTCGAGAACACGCCCACGCATGCCCTACGCGGGCATTGCTGATCTGCGATTCCGAACGTCTGACCTTCGCGGAAGCGGAAGAACTTTCGGCGCGCCTCGCTCGCGGTCTGATCGCACTCGGAGCGTGGAAGGGTTCGCATATCGGTGTGCTGTACCCCAACAGTGCGGATTTCGTCGTCAGTGTGCTGGCCGCGGCGCGGATCGGCGCGGTGGTGGTTCCGCTGTCCACCTTCTCGACCACCCGCGAACTGCGAGAACAGTTGGCACACAGCGATGTTCATATTCTGCTGGCGACCACCGGATACCGCTCGCACGACTACGGCCGGCGTGTCCTCGAGGTGCTGGGCGATCCGGTGGTCGATTCCGAGGGCAGGATTTTCAGTCCGGCGGTCCCCCAGCTGCGGCACGTCATCCTCGCCGGTGCAGCCGAAAGTCCGCTGCTCGGAAGCGAATCGGTGTTACGGCTGGCGGACAGCGTGAACGATGCGATGCTGCGCGCGCATGAAGCCGATGTCGGGGCCGGCGATCCGCTCATGATCGTCTACACCTCCGGTTCGACCAGCGCCCCGAAGGGCGTCGTGCATTCCCAGGGCGCGTCGCTGACCCACCAGCGCAATCTCAACGCCATTCGCGGCCTGGTCGAAACCGATGTGATGTACTGCAATTCGCCGCTGTTCTGGATCGGCGGTTTCGCCTACGCCTTTCTGGCCACCCTGGTCGCCGGCGCCACCCTGCTCTGCTCGAATTCCACCGACGACGAGACCACCCTCGATCTGCTGGAAGAAGAGAAGCCCACCATCGCAAACGGATTCGTGGCGCCGATCGCACATCTGCCGAAACATCCCAGCTTCTCCCGCCGCGATCTATCCTCGCTGCGGCGCGGAAATCTCTACCCGCTGATGCCCGCCGAGGTGCGGCCGAAGGATCCGCAATTGCGGCACAACCTGCTCGGCATGACCGAAACCGGCAGTGTGGTCCTGCTCAGCGGCGATGCGGGCGACCAGCCCGAACACCGGCGCGGATCGTTCGGTAAACCCGCGCCGGGTTTCGAGATGCGGATCGTCGACCTCGAGGACGGTGCACCCGTGGATTCGGGGGTGATCGGCGAACTCTGCTTCCGCGGGCCGTATCTGATGCGGGGATACTACAAGCGTTCCCGCGAGGAATCCTTCGATCCGGACGGTTGGTTCCACACCGGGGATCTCGCGCGCACCGACGACGACGGATTCGTGTACTACCTCGGGCGCAGCGGCGCGATGATCAAAACCGCGGGCGCCAATGTGGCTCCGGCCGAGGTGGAGCGCGCGATCACCGAGATCACCGGCGGGCCGGCCCATGTGCTCGGCCTGCCCGACCCACAGCGCGGGCAGGTTGTGGCCGCCGTTCTCGCTGTCGAGGATCCCGCCGCCTTCGACGAGGCGCGGCTGCGGGAGCGGCTGCGCGCTGATCTGTCGGCGTACAAGGTGCCCGCGCGGTTCGCCGCGGTGACCGCGGAGGAGATTCCGATCATGTCCAGCGGCAAGGTCGATCTGCCGGGCTTGAAGAGGTTGTTCGAATGAGCGAGAACGAGATTCGGCCCGCCGGAACAATGGACGAGTTGGTCCGGGCCCGGGCCGCCGAACAACCCGATCGCGAGGCCGTGATCGACCCGCAGGACCGCATCAGCTACGCGGAACTCGATGACAGCACAGCCGACCTCGCCGCGGTTCTGGTCGCGATGGGGATCGTCAAGGGTTCGCGGGTCGGGCTACTGCACCCGAATAGTGTGCGGTGGGTTCGCATCGCGGTGGCGCTCACCAGGATCGGCGCGGTTCTGGTTCCGCTGAGTACGTTGTTGCGGCCACCGGAACTGCGGTCCCACCTCCGGATCGCCTCGGTGCGGTATCTGATCGCCGTCGAGGAGTTCCGCGGCCGCGACTATCTGGCCGAACTCGGCACTTCTGCTGGTGCGCAGCGTGATCCGGAGCTTCCCGCGCTGCGTCGGGTCTGCTCGGCCGGCCAACTGGACGTCGAACCACCCGTCCACACCCGGCCCCTGGTGGAGCCGATGGCGGCGACGGTGACTCCCGCGGATCCGATGGCGGTCATGTTCACCTCCGGCAGTCGCGGTCTGCCCAAAGGTGTCATCCACTCCCACGGCAATGCCTTCGCCGCGGTCCGCTCCGGCCTGACCAGCCGGTGCATCGACCACACCACCCGCCTGTATCTGCCGATGCCGTTCTTCTGGGTCGGTGGCTTCGGCGGCGGCGTCCTCACCGCGCTGCTGGCCGGGGGAACCCTTGTCACCGAGGCGGTTCCGAGTCCGGAAACCACTCTGCACCTCCTCGACCGCGAACGCGTCAATCTGTTCCGGGGGTGGCCCGATCAAGCCGAATCCCTGGCCGAGCAGGCGGAGAAACTGGGAGTGCCGGTACCGCCGCTGCGAGCCGGAAGCCTCGAGGCGGTACTGCCGCCGGAGCTGAGGGCCGAGCCCGGAGCCCGCGCCAACCTGTTCGGCATGACCGAATCCTTCGGTCCCTATTGCGGCTACCGCGCCGACACCGATATGCCGCGTTCGGCCTGGGGTAGCTGCGGAAAACCGTTCCCCGGCATGGAAGTACGCATCGTCGACGCCGAATCCGGCGCCGCGGTCCGGCCCGGCACGATCGGTGTCATCGAACTGCGCGGCCCGCACATCCTGCGCGATATCTGCGGCCGGGACCGCACCGAGATCTTCACCCGCGACGGCTTCTACCGCACCGGCGACCTCGGTCACCTCGACGCCGCCGGATTCCTGTTCTACCACGGCAGATCCGACGATATGTTCAAGGTCAGCGGAGCCACCGTCTACCCTGCCGAAGTCGAGCGGGCCTTGTGCACGATCCCCGCGGTGGCCGCGGCGTTCGTCACGAATGTCCTGGGTCCGCACGGTGATCGGGTAGCCGCCGCCGTCATAGCCGATTCCCCGACCACCCCCGAAAACCTCCGGACAGCTGCCCGGGAACGCCTGAGCTCCTTCAAGATCCCCACGGTCTGGAAGTTCGTGGACACCGACACCGTTCCCCGAACCAGCACCGGAAAGATCGATGTCCACGGCCTGCGGGCGCTGCTGGCTGCCGCCGATTGATTCAGCGGAACGGGACCCTCGCGCCGGCGGTACCGCGAGGGCACCGATGATGGCATTACACGCCAGTGATCGAGACACTCGGGCGAACGAACCGGAAAGGTGATTCCACGATGAGCGAGCACCCCAGCGCCGGCCAACCACTGTCCGGTGTGCGCGTTATCGAAGTCTCCAGCTTCGTGGCTGCGCCGCTGGCCGGGATGACGCTGGGCCAGCTCGGGGCCGATGTGATCCGGGTGGATCCGCTGGGCGGCGCCGCCGACCGTCATCGCTGGCCCCTCACCGAGGACGGCGAGTCGATCTACTGGACCGGACTCAACAAGGGGAAGCGTTCGGTGACAGCAGATTTGCGCTCCCCTGAGGGGCAGCGGGCGGTGGCGGGGCTGATCACCGACGATCCGGCCGGCGGAATCCTGCTGACCAACATGTCCGGACGCAGCTGGCTCGACCACGATACCCTCGCCCGGACCCGCCCCGATCTGATCTCCCTGGAGATCCGGGGCCGCGCCGACGGTTCTGCCGCCGTCGACTACACCGTCAACGCCGCCACCGGATTCCCCCTGGTTACCGGCCCGGCCGACCACTGCGGTCCGGTCAACCACGTACTGCCGGCCTGGGATGTACTGTGCGGGCTCTACGCCGCCCTCGCGATCACCAACGCCCTGCGCCACCGCGAATCCACCGGCGAAGGCAGCCGGATCGTCCTTCCGCTCGAGGACGTCGCCCTCGCCACCACCGGAAACCTCGGATTCCTCGCCGAGGCGATGCTCTGTGGTCGCCAGCGGCCCCGTCTCGGCAACGCCCTCTACGGACAGTACGGGCAGACCGTCACCAGCCGGGACGACGCGACCTTCATGCTGGTCACCCTGACCCGCAGGCATTTCCTCGACCTCACCGCCCTCACCGGCCGCGACCAGGCGGTCGAAGCGCTGGCCACCGCTCTGGACGCCGACTTCACCGACGAGGGCACCCGTTACCGCTACCGCGACGCACTCGCCGCGCTGTTCGCACCGTGGTTCGCCGAGCACACCGCCGACGAGATCAGCAACGCACTCTCGCAGACCTCCATCCTCTGGGAGCGCTACCGCACCTTCGCCGAACTGGCCGCCGACCCCCGGGTCACCGAAAACCCCCTCTTCACTGCCCTGCACCAACCCGGAATCGGCGACTACCTCGCCCCCAGCCTCCCCATGTCGGTGGATGGATTCCACCCCGCCCCGCGCCCGGCCCCCCGCCTGGGCGAACACACCACCGACCTGCTCGGCGCGGACGAGCCCTGAACGCCTCGCGTAGATTCACCGCGCCCTCCGCCGCAGCGCGACCGGCCACCATACTGAAAGCACTACTGTATAGTCGTCTGCAGAGTCCTGCGATACGCGGGTGGGTCGAATAGTTCGAAAGAGGCACCATGGCCAAGTTCGACATCTCCAAGGTCGGCGTCA
>JAFMQT010000313.1 GCA_017354515.1 Nocardia sp.
GTCGCCTATCTGGGCCCGGTCCTGGCCGACGATCTGCGCGGCGAGCCCGAGGCCGATGAGGGCCGCTGGACCCTCGGCGTGCGCGGCCGGGCGATCGATGCCGCCGGATGCGACCGGGCGGTGGTCCTGACCGACGGCCAGGTGCTGGCCGGTCGGGTCGGCGCCCCGGTCGAGGTCGCCGATCTGACCCGTGGCGCCGCCGAACTGGGTACCGACCTCGAACCCATCGGTGAACTCTCGCCCGACAAGTCCGCACAATGGTTCGCCCTGGCGCTGGTCGCGACCTGTGCCGACATCCTCGGCGCGGCGCGCGGGGCCCAGCATCTCGCGGTCGAATACGCGAAAATCCGTGCCCAGTACGGTAAGACGATCGGCTCGTATCAGGCCGTTGCCCACCTGCTGGCCGAATCACAGGCCTTGATCGAGGGGTCGATCAGCGTATTGCGTTATGCGGCATGGGGTGTCGACGAGCTCGCGCCGGCCGAAGCCGTCCGCGCCGCGCGCATCGCCAAGATCTACTGCGCCCGTGCCGCCCGCACGGTGTGTGAAACCGCCATCCAGGTGCACGGCGGTATCGGCAATACCTGGGAATGCCTGGCGCACCTGTATCTACGCCGTGCACTCGTCTCGACCGAACTGTTCGGCGTCCGTCTGGAGGAGATCGACTGTGGACTATCGTGATTCGCCCGCCGAAGCCGAATTCCGGCAGCGGATGCGCAACTGGCTCGCCTCGGTCGCGGGGCAGTTCCCCACCTCGGGCGACGAATACTGGGCCAAACAGGGCGAGTGGCATCGCGCCCTGTACGAGGCGGGATTCTTCGGCGCATCGTGGCCGAAGGAGTTCGGTGGCCATGAGCTGGCGCCGGTCTACGACGTGATCGTGGACGAGGAACTCGCCGCAGCGGGCGCACCGCCGCGGCCGAGTCTCGGCTATCTGATCCAGGGCCTGGGCCGGCACGGCAGCAAGGAACTGCAGCAGCGCTTCCTGCCCGGCATGATCAACGGCACCGAACGCTGGTGCCAGGGCTTCAGCGAACCCGGGGCCGGGTCGGATCTGGCGTCGCTGACCACCACCGCCACCCTCGACGGCGATCACTATCGCATCGACGGCCACAAGATCTGGACCAGTTACTCCGATGTCGCCGACTACTGTCTGCTGCTGGCTCGCACCGACCCCGACGCGCCCCGGCACAGGGGCATCTCGGCATTCATCATCGATATGAAACAGCCTGGGGTACAACAGCGTCCGCTCAAGATGATCAGCGGCATCACCACCGAATTCGGCCAGGTCACCTTCGACGGCGCCACCGTCGCCGCCGAGCGCATGGTCGGACAGCCCGGTGAGGGGTGGAAGCTGGCCATGACCGTCGTCGGACACGAGCGCGAACCGTCCACCCTCGGCTATTCGGCTCGCTACGCCAAGACGGTACGTCTGCTGTCCGAGCGCCTCGAAGGTCCGGCGCCCGAGGAATTGACCTGGGCGGCAGTGCAATCGGAGATGTTGCGGCTGCACGTGCGGCGGCGGCTGTCCGAACAGCTCGACGGTGTCACCCATGGCCCGGACGGCTCACTGGACAAACTCCTGATGACCTGGGTCGACCAGGCCGTCGGCCATGCCGCCCTCACCGTCGCCGGCACCTCCGACACCGAGATGTTCGGCGGCTACCTCTACAGCCGAGCCCAAAGTGTCATGGGTGGCACCTCGCAGATTCAGAAGAACATCATCGCCGCGCGCATTCTCGGATTGGGAGTCTGATATGTACGACATGCCCGAAGAAATTGATGTCCGGGCCGAGGGGCCGCTGCGCATCATCACCCTCAACCGGCCCGACGCCCTCAACGCCGTCGACGACAATCTGCACACCGGGCTCGCCTGGTTGTGGCCGCGGCTGAGCGAGGACCGTGAGGCGCGGGTGGCCGTGCTGACCGGCGCCGGTCGCGCCTTCTCCGCGGGCGGTGACTTCGGTTATCTCGAACAGCTCAGCAAGGACGCCGACCTGCGCGCGAAAACCATTGCGCACGGCCGGGACATCGTGCTCGGCATGGCACGCTGCCGGGTTCCGGTGATCGCCGCGGTCAACGGTCCCGCCGTCGGGCTCGGCTGCTCGCTGGTGGCGCTCAGCGATATGGTCTACATCGCGGAGAAGGCCTACCTCGCCGACCCGCACGTACAGGTCGGGCTGGTCGCCGCCGACGGTGGACCGCTGACCTGGCCGCTGCACACCAGCCTGCTGCTGGCCAAGGAATACGCGCTCACCGGTGACCGCATCCCCGCTGAACGGGCCCGGGAGATGGGCTTGGCCAATCATGTGGTCGACGATCCGGTCGCGCAGGCGCGCGCCTGCGCCGAACGGATGCTGAAACTGCCGCGCCAGGCCGTCGAGGCGACCAAGCGGATCCTCAACATACAGCTCGAGCGCGCGGTGCTCGCCACCCTCGATTTCGCGCTCACCGCCGAGGATCTCACCTTCCAATCCGATGATTTGAAGGCCAATCTGGAACGCCTGAACGCGCCCAAGAAGTAATCATGGCCGAGTGGTTCCTGTTCCTGCCGCAGATCCGGTTCGGGATGGACCAGATCACCGAACGCGCCCGGGTGGCCGAGGCCGCCGGATTCGACGGCATCGCCTTCATCGACCACCTGCTCGCGCCGGGAGCCGAATCCCAGCCGCTGTGGGAGGCGATGACGGTCGCCACCTGGGTCGCCGCGCGGACCGAGCGGCTGCGCATCGGACATCTGGTGCTGTGTGACGCGCTGCGGCATCCGGCGGTGCTGGCCAAACAGGCCGTCACCATCCAGCAGGCCAGCGGCGGACGATTCGAATTGGGGCTCGGCTCCGGCTCGATCCCGAAAGAGTTGTCGCGCTTCGATATCGGCGCCGGGAACGCGGCGGCCCGCCGCGAACGCCTCGCACGCACCCTGGACGCGTTACCACGCTACTGGGGCAATGACCCGGATCTGGGAATGGCGCCGGCGGTCGAGCCGCCGATCCCGATCGTGATCGGCGGATCGGGACCGGCCACCATGGAGTTGGTCCGCCGGCACGCGGACTGGTGCAATCTTCCCGTCAACCAGCTCGACCGGCTGCCGGACCTGCGTGGGCAGGCCGGTTCGGCGCGGGTGTCGACCCAGCAGGCGGTCGCCTTCGTGGGCGCGGGTGCCGACCGTGACCGGGTCCGTGAGGTCGGGACGCGACGGTTCGGATATCTGGGCGATGGTCTGGTGTGCGGGGACGCGGCCGAGCTGACCGCCCACTTCTCCGCACGCGCCGAGCAGGGCGTCGAGCGCTTCTATATCTGGTTCACCGACTTCGCCGACCCGGCGACCCTGACCGAATTCGGTGCGACGGTGATCCGGGCGCCGGATTTCACCGCATAAGCCCAGGGTGGCCCCGCACCGGACATACCAGTATGGTCGGATTCGCGCATCAGCAGGATGCCGCGAGTTCGGATAGGGAGTACATGTCTAACACAGCTGCGCCGGCCGGTGTGACGGGGTTCGGCCAGGGGCGGGGCTCGGCGGACGGCGTCGATCTGCTCGCCCGTGTGCACGTCCACACCGCCCACGCCCTGGACACCGGCGCCACCGTCTGGACCGTGGTGGCCATCGTGGTGGTCGTCGGGGTCGTGCTCGGGTACTCTCTGTGGCGGAAATATCGCGAGGTCCAGCAGCGGGCCGCGAAATTGCGTGTCCAGCAACAGTTTTCCCACCACTTCGACACGTCCGAATACGGTCCGCCGCCGACCGTGCCACCGCAGCCCGCCGCACCCGAATACGGTCCACCCCAATACGCCCAGCAGCCCTACGCCGGGCAGCCCGCTCCGGCTCCCTACGGTCAGGCCCCGTACGGCCCGCCCTACTACGGCGAGCCCCAGCACGGCCAGACACCCTACGGCCCACCACACGAGGTACCGCCGCCCGCCGGCCATTACGGCCCGCCGAACGGTCCACAGTACTGGCCGCCCCAGCGGTAGAGCTCCGGCCAGGAAGGACACCATGCTGCACCACGTCCAGATCGCGGCGCCCGCCGGATCCGAAGATCTGATGCGCGCCTTCTACACCGGCGTCCTGGGCTGGCCCGAACTGCCCAAGCCGCCGCTGCTGGCGGCGCGCGGCGGCTGCTGGTTCCGGGTACCGGGCCGCGGTGGGCCGGACGCCGAACTCCATATCGGTATCGAATCGGACTTCCGGCCCGCCCGCAAGGCGCATCCGGCGATCGTGGTGGACATCGACGAGACGGTGGCGGCCGTGCGGGCCGCCGGATATCCGGTGCGATGGGCCGATCCGGCGGAGATTCCGGGCCGCCGCCGTTTCCGCACCGACAATCCGGTGGGCAACCGCCTCGAATTCCTGGCGGGCTGAATCGGATTCGTCGCACCGTGCCGATCAGCGGGTGGCGGGCTTCAGCAGCGGCTCGGGGGACTGCGACGGGGGTGCGGCGATGCTCCCGGTGCCGTCGGTCAGCGACGGTGGTGTGAGGGTTTGGGCGAAGATCCCCGCCTGCTTGGCGTCGGGCTGGCGAACGGTCCACGGGAGCGGCTGATGGGGCGGGGTCAGATGCAGGCCGAGCCAGCGGAATACCGCGGGGAACATCGCATGCCAGGTGCCCCAGTTGTGGCCGCCGTCGCGCAGGATCAGCGGCGGCGCGACCTCGGTCGGCCAGCGGGCGGCCCGATACAGGGCGTTCGCATTGGCGGGTGAGCTGTAGCGGTCGTTCACACTGGTGGCCACCAGCAGCGACACCGGTGCGCCCGAGCCCGCCAGGGTCACCGGATTGTTGGCCGCGCGCACCCGGGGGTCGTGCACCGCGGCCGGGTCGCCGGCGAAATCGTCGGGGCTGAACATCGCGGCGCTACCGAAGATGTGCGGATGTTGCAATGCCAGATCGGCCGCGCAGTAGCCGCCGGTGGAGAACCCGGCCAGCCCCCATCCATCGGCACTGTCCTGGACCCGGAAGTGCTGCTGGATCATTTGCGGCACATCATGACTGAGCCAGGTGGCATTGTGCTGGCCGCCCGGCAGATCCGTGCAGTCGGTCGCGACATTGTTCGGATCGGTCTGCGGAATCACCACCACGGCCGGGTCCAGGACCCCCTGGGCCATCAGCGCGGCCAGCCGGTCGGGGATACCGCCACCCTTGGTCCAGTCCTCTGGACCGCCGGGACTGCCGTGCAGCAGCATGATGACCGGGAACCGGCTGTCGCGGTACTGGTCCTGGTCGTATTCCGGTGGGGTCCAGATCAGTACACGCCCGGTGAGCCCGGACGCGATGCCACGGTAGATGGCGGTCTGCACGGTCGCGTGGGTGGATATATATGTGCCCGGTACGGGCGCCGCGGTCGATTCGGCGGGTACGTCGTAGTGGCCGAACAGATCCGACCATGAGGTGTAGAAGCCGAAACTGTTGTTGACCCCGGCCGCGACCACCAGGACCGCGCTCGCCTGACAGGCGATCAGCATGCCCACCCGTGCCGCATGCCGCCGCCACCTGGGGCCCGGCACCCGATTCCAGCCGATCAGCGTCGCGACCGTCGCCCCGATGGCGATCAGAAGAAGGGTCACCAAGAACGCCGTTCCGGTCAAACTCATGTCGAAAACGCCGTTCCTGCCGTACTGAAAGGTCATCCGTCATCGGGCTCCCCGCGGCCCGGCCGCGCTGATCGCGACGACCACCGCAGTGTAGTGCAACGACCACATCCCGCCACCGGCCCGGGGTCCGCGCCGCGCGGATTACTCGGGAACCGCGTTTCGCGGTGGTCGCGTGCCGGTTTCGAGATCCAGTGCGCCGAAGTAGCGGGCGATGCCGAAGCCGGCCACCACGCCGCCG
>JAFMQT010000662.1 GCA_017354515.1 Nocardia sp.
GCGCGACCGGGGTGGGTCGAGGAGCAGGTGCGGGCCGGGCAACCGGTGCGGGCCGCACGACCGGTGCGGGCCGAGGAAGCGGGGTCGGCGGGGGAGCCGGATATGCCCGCGTCGGTAGGGTCGGCCGAGCGGCCGGTGCTGGGCAGGAGGGAGGTGCTGGGCGCGGGTGCTGTGCTGGGCGCGTGGGCGGGGTTGGCACTGGGGGGACAGCGGTCCGCGTGGTTGGCCGGGGGGACGCGGCCGGTGATTCGGAAGGCCGCTGCTGCATGCCGGTTTCGGTCGCCTGCCGACGGTCTTGGGTGTGCAGGGCCATCAGCAGGGGTTCGAGGGTTTCGGCGATTTGATCACCGACCTTGCCGTACTGTTCGCGCGAGAGTCCGACCGGATCGGCGATGTTCTCCCGGCCGACCAGGGCGAGATCGTTTCGTCCCCGGTCGATTTCGGCCACCGTGCGAGCTCCGGTGAGTTTGGCGATGCGATGGGCCTCGAGCAGGGTGAAGGTCCGTGCGCGCGCCCCGGGTTCGCTGTCGGCGATATCGTCGCGGATCCGCTCGGTCATGGCGAGGATGAGGTCGGCGCGGGCGATCAGTTCCGGCTTCAGCCTGCGGGCCTTGAAATTGTACGGATCACCGCCGAGGCTGGAAATGGTCTGCGCCGCAAGCGGGTCCACACCGAATCCGACCAGGGCGCGGGTGCCGGCGCTCTCGGCGGTCAGATTTCGCATCCCGTGCGCGTCGGCGATGGCCCACGTCACCCGTTCGGCGATCACCGAGCGGCACACATTGCCGGTGCAGACGAACAGGACATGCATGGCGGCAACTGTAGGTGCCGCCCGCTCCCGATTCGACGCTCCGGCAGCCCGAATTCGTCGATTTCCGATGATGTTCACCGCGGTAAGCCGTCTGTTTGCCCAAGCGTCGCCGGCGCTGTGACCGGGCCTACTCCGCGGGGTGCGCGGCGGCTTCCGGCAGGCGTGAGCACGATCACGAGCGGTCGGAATTCGGAATGAGGTGGCCACTGCCGGGCGCACAAATGCGGACCAGCAGCGGACGATCGGGCTCCGCCGACATCGTCAAGAGGATGCCGGAATCGTGGAGGGATCAGAAACCCGTTTGACCTGGTGCCGAGTGTGGGACTCGAACCCACACGTCCGTGAGGACAACGGTTTTTGAGACCGTCGCGTCTGCCAGTTCCGCCAACTCGGCGCACCGGGAGGAATGATAACCGCTGGGTGCCCCGGTTACCGAATCGGTGTGATCGCAGCGGGTTCTCGCTGGGTAGGTGGGTTGTGACCGGGGATCGACGGTACGCTTTAGGACACTTGCGTGTGCGCGCTCCGGGTAGGGGCCGGGTGCGCATCGGCGGGTGTCGGCATCGGATATATCGAGGGGTCTGTGTATGGGAACGAATGCAGGGGGCGCTGAGCGGGACGGGTCATCGGCCGCCAAGCGGGTCGTGGTCGCCGAGGACGAGGCGCTGATCCGGATGGACCTCGTGGAGATGCTCTCCGAGGAGGGCTATCAGGTGGTGGGTGAGGCCGGTGACGGCCAGCAGGCGGTCGACCTGGCCGAGCAGCTGCGCCCGGATCTGGTCATCATGGACGTGAAGATGCCCCGCCGCGACGGTATCGACGCCGCCGGTGAGATCGCGACCAAACGGGTTGCGCCCGTGGTGATCCTGACCGCGTTCAGTCAGCGGGACCTGGTCGAGCGCGCACGTGATGCCGGTGCCATGGCGTATTTGGTCAAACCGTTCACCAAATCCGATCTGGTACCCGCGATCGAGTTGGCGGCGAGCCGGTTCCAGGAGATCTACGCCCTCGAACAGGAGGTCGCCGATCTCGCCGATCGGCTCGAGACCCGGAAGCTGATCGAGAAAGCCAAGGGCGTGTTGATGCAGACCCAGGGATTGTCGGAACCGCAGGCGTTCAAGTGGATTCAGCGCACCGCGATGGATCGTCGCACCACCATGAAGGCGGTGGCCGAGGTGGTTCTGGACAATCTGGCGCCCAAGTCTTGATCGGGCCGT
>JAFMQT010000065.1 GCA_017354515.1 Nocardia sp.
CGGCCCGGCTACTGCGCGAGCGCGTCGCCGATTTCGATGTGGTGCACGACAATCAGTGTCTGGGCTCGGGACTTCTCGACATCGCCCGTGACCTGCCGCTGGTGGCGACCATCCACCATCCGATCACCCGGGACAGGGAGGTGGATCTCGCCGCCGCTCGGTGGTGGCGAAAACCGATCATGCGCCGCTGGTATGGCTTCCTCGGCATGCAGCAGCGCATCGCGCGGCAAATCCCCGATCTGATCACCGTTTCCTCGTCCTCGGCCACCGATATCGCCGACGATTTCGGGGTCGATCCCGCCCAGTTGCGGGTGGTTCCGCTGGGCGTGGACACCGAACTGTTCCGCCCGCGCGAACACCGGGTCCCGGGACGCATCGTCGCGGTGGCCAGTGCCGACAAACCGCTCAAAGGCATCGCCCATCTGCTGGCCGCGGTGGCCCGGCTGCGGGTCACCCACCCGGTCGAATTGCAATTGGTGGCCAAACTCGAACCCAATGGCCCCACCGAGAAACTGATCGCCGAACTCGGCGTCTCCGATATTGTCTCGGTGTCGAGCGGGCTGTCCGACGAGGCGCTGGCCGAACTGCTGGCCTCGGCCGAGATCGCCTGCATCCCCTCGATGTACGAGGGTTTCTCCCTACCCGCGGTGGAGGCGCTGGCCAGTGGAACCGCGCTGGTGGCCAGCCGCGCCGGCGCGTTGCCCGAGGTGGTGGGCACTGCCGCCGAACTGGTCGAGCCGGGCAATGTGGATGAGTTGACCGGCGTCCTGGCCACCCTGCTGGACAGTCCGCGCCGCCGCACCGAACTGAGCGCGGCCGGGCGCCATCGGGCGGTCACCGTCTTCAGCTGGGAAGCCGTTGCGGCCCAGACCATCTCGATTTACGAGTGTGCGATCGATCGGCATCGCGGCACCGATTCGGCCCCCGCGCCGGGGGCACCCGATCCGCAGGAGGCGAACCTATGCTGACCGTCGATTTCGATCGCTTGGAGATCGGGCCGGGCGTCCGGGTCATCGACGTCGGTTGCGGTCAGGGACGGCATTCCTTCGAGGCCTACCGCCGCGGCGCCGATATCGTCGCCTTCGATCGCAGCTCCGATGATCTGGCCGATGTGAAGGTCATGTTCGGCGCCCTGGCCGAGGCCGGCGAGGCGCCCGACTACGCCACCGCCGAGACAGTACAGGGCGATGCCCTGGCGCTGCCGTTCGAGGACGGGGAATTCGACGTGGTCATCGCCTCGGAGATCCTCGAGCACATTCCGTCCGATGACCGTGCCATCGCCGAACTGATCCGCATCCTGCGTCCGGGCGGCGCGCTCGCGGTCACAGTCCCGCGCTGGCTGCCCGAACGCATCTGCTGGCTGCTGTCGGACGAATACCACGCCAACGAGGGCGGCCACGTGCGTATCTACCGGGCCGATGAGCTGCGCCGCAAGATCACCGCGCGCGGTATGCGATTTCGGCACGGCACCCACGCACATGCCCTGCACTCCCCGTTCTGGTGGCTCAAATGTGCGGTGGGCGTGGATAATTCGGATGCACTCCCGGTCCGGCTGTATCACCGCATGCTGGTCTGGGACATGATGGAGCGGCCGCTGGCGACGCGGCTGGCCGAAACCGCGCTGGATCCGGTGATCGGCAAGAGTGTGGCGCTGTACTTCACGAAACCGGCGGTTTCCGGTGCCGGCCGCTGACCTACCGGCGATTCCCGGAGTCCTGAGCGCCCGCCAGTGTCGGGAAACCGCGGAATCGATTGCGGCACAGCAGTACCCGGACGGGTCGATCCCGTGGTTCCGGGGCGGGCATACCGACCCCTGGGATCATGTGGAATCGGCGATGGCGCTGACCGTCGCGGGTATGCCCGAGCAGGCCGAGGCCGCTTACACGTGGTCGGCGAACACGCAGCGCGCGGACGGTTCGTGGCCGATGCAATTCCGCGCCGGGACCGTCGAGCACTCCGACACCGACACCAATTTCTGCGCCTATATCGCCGCCGGGGTGTGGCACCACTATCTGTGCACCGGGGACCGGCGATTCCTCGACACGATGTGGCCGACCGTGCGCGCGGCGATCGATTTCGTGATCTCGATGCAGCAGGGGCCCGGTGGTGAGATCTACTGGCTCAGCAATGCGGACGGCGTCCTGGCCGAAGCCCTGCTGACCGGCTGTTCGAGTATGTTCCACAGCATCGGCTGCGCCCTGGCGATCGCCGATCGGCTGGGTATTCCGCAGCCGGAATGGGAGGTGGCGGCGCTGCGCCTGGGCCACGCGCTACGCGAACATCCGGAATCGTTCACCGAGAAGGACCGGTATTCGATGGACTGGTACTACCCGGTACTGTGCGGCCCGCTGCGCGGGGAACACGGTGCGGCCCGGATCGCCTCGCGCTGGGACGATTTCGTGGTCGGCGACATCGGGATCCGGTGCGTATCGGACCGGCCGTGGGTGACCGGCGCCGAAACCTGTGAGCTGGTCATGGCATTGGATGCCCTCGGCGACACCGAACGCGGTCATCGACTGCTGGCGAATATGCAACATCTGCGCGAACCCGACGGATCCTATTGGACCGGACTGGTTTTCGCCGACGGTAAACGATGGCCGGTGGAGCGCACCACCTGGACCGGTGCGGCGGTGATCCTGGCGGCCGACGCCCTGACCCGGACGACGCCGGGCAACGGAATTTTCCGCGATCTGTTGCCCGGCTCCGAGATCACCACCGGTATCGCCCGCGACTGCGCCTGTTCACGAAGCTGATGCGAGCAGCTTCGAACTGATTCAGCTCTTGCCGCCGCAGCCGGTGGCGCGCTCCAGAATCCGCATCGAACCGACCACCGCGACCTCACGGAAATTGCCGCTGTCGAGCGCCTTGCGATAGATGTGGAACGGCGCCTGGCCGCCATCGGCCGGATCGGGGAATACATCGTGGATCACCAGCGCGCCGCCGGCGGCGACCCAATGCGCCCAGCCATCGTAATCGCGCTGGGCGGCCTCCTCGGTATGGCCGCCGTCGATGAACAACAATCGGATCGGGCTGTTCCAATGCCGGGCCACGGTGGCCGAGCGGCCCACGACACCGATGACAGTATCGGTCAATTCCGCGCGCACGATGGTCCGCCGGAAGGTCGTCACGGTATCGAATCGCCCGGTTTCCGGATCGACCAGCGAGGTGTCGTGATATTCCCATCCGGGTTGATGTTCCTCGGAACCGGAATGATGGTCGATGGTGTATACCGTGGCACCGGTTTCCCGCGCAGCCGCACCCAGATAAATCGACGACTTACCGCAATACGTGCCGATTTCCACAATCAGACCGTCGCCGGCATAACGACGGGCGGCCTCATATAACGCGCGGCCCTCGTCAGACGGCATGAAACCCGTTGCCCGCTCGGCGAGTTCGAACAATTTCTCGGTACCGGCGGAAATCGTTGCCGAATCGGCTCGAGTCATCTGGGGAACACCTTTCCGAATCAACTCCCGGCACCTACGCAAACGGGAAGAATTCATTCTGATCGCTGATCATATCGGCTCGCCGCAGCAATACGGTACCGCTATCAGAGTTGCTTCCGAAGCGCCATTACCGTAACATCCGGACACGTGTCTGATCCCATTTCCACCGAGCCCACCCCGGTGAATATGGAGGCAACTCGCCGCCGCCTCACCGAGAAGCAGGCCGATACCGTCGACCGGCTGACCAAGGCAGCGCTGGAAGTGCTCTCACGCGAGGGTTTCGCGGGTCTGACGGTGCGCATGGTGGCCGCGGCCGCCGGCGTGGGCACCGCGACCGCCTACACGTATTTCTCCTCCAAGGAACATCTGGTCGCCGAGGTCTTCTGGCGGCGGCTGGCCAGTAGTGCGGCGCCGGACCTCGATTCCGGGATCGACCGCATCGATCGGGTGGTCGCTGTGCTGCGGCAGATCGCCACCCTGGTCGCCACCGAACCGGCCTTGGCCGGCGCGGTGACCAGTGCACTGCTGGGCACCGATCCCGATGTCGCCCATCTGCGCCTCCGGATCGGCACCGAGATCCGCCGCCGCCTGGTGGCGGCACTGACCCCGGACGCCGATCCGGATGTGGTGGAAACTCTGGAACTGCTCTATGCGGGCGCGCTGGTGCGCGCCGGTATGGGCTACGCGTCCTATGTGGAGATCGCCGACCGGCTGGAGAAGTCGGCGCGGCAGGTCCTCGAGGACTGAATCAGCCGAGAACATCCTCGATCGCGGAGACCACCGCGGGGTCCTTCGGCTCGGTCCGCGGCCGGAACCGCCCGACGACCGCACCGTCGCTGCCGACCAGGAACTTCTCGAAGTTCCACTGGATATCACCGGCGGCACCTTCGGCATCGGCGGTCCGAACCAGTTCCTGATAGAGCGGATGCCGGTCGTCGCCGTTCACATCAACCTTGGCCAGCAGCGGGAAGTCCACCCCGTAGGTGGTCGAGCAGAACTGCTCGATCTCCTCGGCGGTGCCCGGCTCCTGTCCCATGAACTGGTTACACGGCACGCCGACCACGCTGAAGCCACGCGGGCCGTAGGTCTGCTGCAGTTCCACCAGGCCGGTGTACTGCGGTGTCAGACCACATTTGGAGGCGACGTTGACCACCAGCAGCGCTTTGCCGCCGGCGAGTTCGCCGAGTGTGGTGGGTTGATCGGAGAGAGTGCGGACGGGGATTTCACGAATATCGGTCACACTCGCCCATGATAGGGGCGGTATCGCCGCCGGCCAGGTGCCGACGGCGGGCGGCCCGGCGTCAACCCGGCGAGCGCCGACCCGGTCGCGGCGAATAATTGCAACCTGTTCACAGCCCCGATGACCACTCGTGCGGGCAATCATCGCAGAGTTATCCCCGTACCGTAGCCCGCTGGGAATTCTCCCACCCCTCCGACCTTCACGATTTTTAGAACTTGTTCTACAGTGAGCTGTGGCACGCTCCCGCGCCGAGCGACGCCGCGACCCGTGGCCATCATTTCGAGGATGAGGTAACCGATCATGACCGACTCTCCGCGCAGCGCGGACACCAGCGAAGCCGATTACATCGTCATCGGCGCGGGCAGCTCCGGTGCCACCGTGGCGGGCCGACTGGCCGAGCACGGCGCGAGCGTGATCCTGCTCGAGGCCGGCCGCAAGGACAACACCAAGCTGGTGACGACGCCGGGCATGATCTCGATGGTGCACACGGTGCCCCAGCTCAAGCACAGGGTGACCTGGTCGCAGTATTCGGTCCCGCAGAAGCACGCCGCCGAGCGCCGGGTACCGATGACCCGCGGCAAGGTGCTGGGCGGTTCCAGTTCGGTCAACGGCATGCTGTTCGTGCGCGGTAACAAGGCCAACTTCGACTCCTGGGCCGCCGAGGGTTGCGAGGGCTGGAGTTACCAGGACGTGCTGCCCGCCTACAAGCGGCTGGAGAACTGGGAGGGCGGCGCCAGCGAGCTGCGCGGCGGCGGCGGTCCGATCGAGGTCACCCGCCAGCAGGATCTGACCCCGATCGCCCAGCAGTGGATGAGCGCGGCCGCGGACACCTTCGGGGTGCGGCAGATCGAGGATTACAACGGCGAGTCCCAAGAGGGCATCAGTATCTTCCAGCAGAGCGTGCGAGATGGTCTGCGCTACAGCTCTTCCCGGGGTTTCATCACCAACCGGCCGAACCCGAATCTGAAGGTCGTTACCGGCGCCCACGTGGCCCGGGTAACGATCGAGAACGGCCGCGCCACCGGCGTCGAGGTGATCGAGAAGAAGAGCCGCCGCGTCATCCGCGCCGCCAAGGAGGTCGTGGTCTCCGGTGGTGTGATGGGTTCGGCGCACATCCTGCTGCTGTCGGGTATCGGCCCGGCCGGTCAGCTGCGCGATCACGGTATCGAGGTGCACGCGGATCTGCCGGTGGGCCAGAACCTGCACGATCACCTTTTCGTGCCGATGACCTTCGTCTCCAAGAAGGCTCTGCACCGCGGGATCCCAACGCATTTCGCCTCCGGCTTCCTGAAGGAGCTGCGCAGTCCGGGGAGCTCCTGGTTCGGTCGCACGGTCTTCGAATCGGTGGGTTTCGTGCGGACCTCCTTCGCCAAGGACGTCCCGGACATGCAGATCCACACCCTGCCCTGGGGTTATCCGGTCCCCAACCAGGACGAGGACAAACTGCATCTGGTCGACCGCCGCGAGCAGCTGACCATTTTCCCAACACTGATCTATCCCAAGAGCCGCGGCGAGGTGCGCCTGGGCTCGGCCGATCCGCTGGAGTCGCCGGTGATCGATCCGGCGTATCTATCCGATCCGGCCGATATGGACTTCCTGGTCGAGGCCATCGGCATGATTCGCGAGGCGGCCGCGCACCGGGACATCGCCGGCGATATCACCGAAGAGTTCGCGCCCGGACCGGAATTCACGGACGAGACCGCCCTGCGCCGCGAACTGCCGCGCCGCATCCACTCGGTGTACCACCCGGTCGGCACCTGCCGGATGGGTGTGGACGAGCGGGCGGTGGTCGACCCGCAACTGCGGGTCCGCGGTATCGAGGGGTTGCGGGTCGCCGACGCATCGATCATGCCCAGCATCACCGGCGGTAATACCAACGCGCCGTGCTACATGATCGGCGAGAAGGCGGCCGAGTTCATCACCGCCTCGGCCTGAGCCGCTGACCGGCCTCGGCCTGGGATTCACCATTCGCCCGAAGCCCCGGTTGTGAACATGCGCACAACCGGGGCGTTCCATTTGACCGAATGACTTGCATATTGCAACTCTTGCGTAATGCAAGACAAAGGCGAGTCGGTCTCGACTCCGGACGAGCCCGAGGCGATCGCCGCCCTGGAAGCACTGACCCGAATGCTGGTATCCATCGCCTGGGACAGTGCGCACGCGGCGCCTCCGGGGGTGACCTTCCCGCAAATGCGAATGCTGCTGATCCTGCAGGCGCTGGGCCAGGTGCCCTCGTCGCGACTGGCATCGGCACTGGGTGTCAACGCCTCGTCGGTGACCCGGCTGGCCGACAAACTCGAGGCCCGCGGCTACGTCGCCCGCGGCGCCGCGGCAGGTAACCGCAGCGTCGTCACCGTAGAGGTCACCGCGGCCGGGCAGGACGTGGTCGATCAGGTGCTCAACCGTCGCAAACAAGCCTTCGGCGCGGTGCTGTGCGAACTCGACGCCGAGGCGCGGGCGGGCGCCCTGACCGCCGCACGGGATCTGGTGCGTGCGGCCGCGGCCACCCCCACGCTCGCCCCGACCGGGCCGGGTTCGCTGTGAACGCCCGGCATCCGCGCGCGGCCCATCTCGGCGACTTCCAGGTCACCACACGGCTTCTGACGATCGCAGCGCTGGCGGTTCCGGTGGGTGCGGCAGCGGCGGTGGCCGCCTACGCGCTGCTGCAACTGATCGGCCTGATCACCAATCTCGTGTTCTACCAACGGATCAGCACCGCGATGGTCGCGCCGGGCGCCGGGCATCATCCATGGTGGCTGGTTCTGATCGCACCGGTCGTCGGCGGGCTGATCATCGGGATGATGGCCCGCTACGGGTCGGAGAAGATCCGCGGTCACGGGATGCCGGAGGCGATCGAAGCCATCCTGACCGGCGGTTCCCGGGTGGCGCCGCGGGTGGCCCTGCTCAAACCGGCCTCGGCGGCCGTCAGCATCGGCACCGGCGGCCCGTTCGGCGCGGAGGGCCCGATCATCATGACCGGCGGCGCGGTCGGTTCGATTCTGGCCCAGATGCTGAAACTGTCCGCAGACGAACGCAAAACACTGTTGGTGTCCGGTTCGGCAGCCGGTATGGCGGCCACCTTCAACGCCCCCTTGGCCGCGATTCTGCTCGCGGTGGAACTGCTGCTTTTCGAGTGGCGGCCACGCAGTTTCATCCCGGTGGTGGCCGCGGTGGTCACCGCGACCATCTGCCGGTGGGCAATGCTGGGCAACGGCCCGGTCTTCGATCTCGGATCCACGCCACCGACCCCCGGCGCGCTGTCGGACGGTCTGGCACTGATTCCCGGTATCACCGGCGGGCTGCTGGCCATCGCCGCGACCGCACTGGTCTACTTCGCCGAGGACATGTTCGCGAAGCTGCCCGTGCACTGGATGTGGTGGCCGGCGATCGGCGGGGTGATCATCGGCGTGGGCGGCCTGTTCGAGCCGCGGGCGCTGGGTGTGGGCTACGACGTGATCGATCAGCTGCTCACCGGCCGTGCCACCACCTCGCTGATCATCGGCATCCTCGTGGTGAAGACGCTGATCTGGGCATTATCGCTGGGATCGGGCACCTCCGGCGGTGTGCTGGCCCCGGTGTTCATGATCGGCGCCGCCCTGGGCGCCGCCGAGGGCGCCCTACTGCCCCATGTGACTGCCGGGTTCTGGGCGATGTGCGGACTGGCCGCGGTCGTCGGCGGCGTCATGCGTTCGCCGCTGACCGGCATCGTCTTCACCTGCGAGCTCACCCACGCCTGGAACGATGTGCTGCCGCTGGCGGTGGCCTCGGTCTCGGCGTACGCGGTATCGGTCCTGCTGCTCAAACGGTCGGTGCTCACCGAGAAGATCGCCCGCCGACGCCTGCATCTGACCCGTGAATACTCCACCGATCCGCTGGAGACTTTCTTCGCCCACGAGGTCATGACCGCCGAGCCGCTGATCCTGTACCTCGGCGACCCGGTGGACGCGGTTCTGCCCTACACCCACTACGCCGGGTTGTACCCGGTTCTCGACGATGCGGGCGCGCTGGCCGGGGTGACCACCAAGCAGGTGCTGCAGAATCGCCGCGGCGCCCCGGTCGCGCGAGCGACCTTGACCGTGCGGACCGCCGTGCACCCGGACAACACGCTGCGGGAGGTCGCCAACGCGCTGGCACTGGCCGAGGTCACCTCGGCGCCGGTGGTCGATCGCGCGGAGCCGTGGCGGCTGCGGGGCGTCATCACCCTGGAGCAACTGCTGCACGCGCGCCGACGCGATCTGCACGAGGAACATCACCGCGAGCGGCTACTGGCGGTCGGTGAAAGCGTTCCCCCGCGCAAATAGCCGCGTATTTCACACTGTGGAATTGCCCAGCGAGGTTCACCTCGGGCAACCTCCAGGTAGCCTGGATCGCGGGATGCACGGTCCGGCCGGGGAGCCGGAATAATCGAACGGGAGAAGTAGGTGACCTCGCGGGAGGATTTTCTGCGCCGCGTGCGCGACGCCCTCGAGGGGCTACCCACCGACGAACGCACGGTTCCGGTCCCGGTGAGCTATCAACGCACCGCGGCCGGCCCCACCCCCGAGGAGCGCGGTGAGATCGTCGAGCTGTTCAGCGATCGCCTGAAGTTCCATGGAGCGCAGGTCCACGTCGTCGATGCCGAGGAACTCCCGGCCACTATCGATCTTGCGCTGCGCTCCCACGGCGCGAGTTCGGTACTGGCTCCCGACGGTCTGCCCGACCATTGGCTGCGGACCTGGTCAGCGCCCGCCGACCATCGCATCCTGGCCGATCAACCGCTGGTATCGATTCTGGACCGCGAACGCACCGACGCCGTGATCACCGCCTGCGCGGGCGCGGTCGCCGACGCCGGGACCATGATGCTCGACGGCGGACCGGGGCAGTGCCGTCGCGATGCCACCGTGCTGGCGGACTGTCATATCTGCGTGGTCCGGGTCGATCAGATCGACTACTCACTCCCCCATGTCCTGGACAAACTGGATCCACGCCGACCCATCACCTGGTTCGGCGGCCCAGGTGTCATGACCGATCCGGCGGTGGCCGACGCCCGCGTGGGTGGCGCGATCGAGGAACCCGACCGGCAGCTCGTCGTGATCATCGTGGACTGACCCCTCCCGCAAGCGCACTTTAAGTGCGCGGCAAGTATGCGGCGGCACTCTCTTTTCGACACCGAGAGGCGCTCCTGCCGCTAGAGGGGGCGGCAGGATCGCTCACCCGGATGTAATCCGACGATCCGCCCGGTCTGTCCACGAGGGGTGACAGGCCGGGCGGATCATCGTATGTCCGCATCTTCTGCTACTGATGGACATATGGAAACTGCGGTCGTATTCGTCTTGGCCTGCCTGTTGTATTGGGCAGGTATGCACTAGCGCCGGTATGCACCGGTCCCGATACGCGCTGGACCTGGCCCGCCGAATTCCGATTTGATTGCGGGCGTAGCGGCTTACCGATCCCGCGGCCGGACGCGGGTTTAGTCTCGGGCCATGCGACGCCACATCGGCTGGGTGCTCGGTTGCCTCGTTCTCATGCTGATCAGCGGTGTCCCCATCGATGCCGAGGCCGCGCCGGGAGGCAGCACCTGCCCGGTGTCCTCCGGGCGCGGATTCGCCACCGCGACACCCGAATCGGAGGGGATGAACTCCGCACGACTGGCCGACGCGCTGCGATTCGCCGCCGGCCGGAACCGGCTCGATGTGATGATCTTCCGCAACAACTGCCTGATCGGGTCCGGACCGCACAACGACCAGACCTCGACCGTACCGTGGAATGTCTGGAGCGTCACCAAATCGATCGTCTCGCTGCTCGCCGGAATCGCCTGGGACGAGGGCAAACTCGATATCTCCGCACCGATCGGCCGCTATCTGCCACCGGGTCTCGGCGACAGCGCGCACC
Source organism: Nocardia sp. (assembly GCA_017354515.1). Taxonomy (GTDB): domain Bacteria; phylum Actinomycetota; class Actinomycetes; order Mycobacteriales; family Mycobacteriaceae; genus Nocardia. The sequence continues at coordinate 10,558 of JAFMQT010000065.1, forward strand.
GCGCCATCACCGTGCACGACCTGCTCACCGAACGATCGGGTCTGCGGGTCGGCGTGATCAACGAGGGCCTCAGCGGTGTCGTGCCCGTCGACCCCAACAGTGCGGTACAGGCGCTGGGTGTGCCGTTCGACCACCCGCCGGGCACCGCCTTCCTCTACAGCCAGCGCAATGTCGATCTGCTGTCCTATGTCCTGGAACTGGCGGTGGGTGAACCGCTGCAACAGTTCGCCCAGCGGCACCTGTTCGACCCGCTCGGCATCGCCCGGCACGACTACTACTGGGCCCGCGACCGATCCGGCCACACCTACGGCTACGCCCACCTGCTGATCCCGCCGGATGATCTGGCCAAGATCGCACTGCTGGTGGCCGATGACGGTCGGTGGGGACCGACCCGGGTGATCTCCTCGGAGTATCTACGCCGCACCCGCACCCCCTATCCGGACGCGCACAGCTGCTACGGCTATCTGTTCTGGGTGCGGCCGGGGTGTATCGAGATGCCGCGCTACCTTCCCCCGGATGTGTACGCCATGTCCGGGCTGGCATTGCAGGATGTGTTCTTCATTCCGAGCCTTGGGCTGACGGTCATGTGGACCGGAGTCTTCGGCAATCACAGCTCCGGCGGCCCGACCGGAATCCTGCAGAATTCCGATGAGCTGACCTGGGAGTTCTTCCGCCGCCTGCTGGGCGCGTTCCAGCATCCGCCGATTCCCGATCCCGGACCGTATGTCGAGCCCCCGGTCACACTCGATCCGCGTACGCTCTTCGATCCGAATATCTCGCTGGCCCTGTTCGGGATCGGGCCGGATGCGTATCCCGGCTGCAATGTGCTGTCCTGCTTACACGTTCCGCTGGCCCCACCCTTCTCCGACGCACCACCGGGATGTCTGATCCTCGCGTGCCTGGGCACCGACCCACGCACCCCGGGTATCCGCCCGGGCCGGTAATCGGAACGATCGCCCCGCTTACTGAGGGGGTGCCGGGTAGACTTTCGCTGTGGTGGACGAACAGATTGCCGTGCCGAGGCGTGCCCTTCGCGCCGATGCCCGCCGCAATCGTGAGCGAGTATTGGCCGCCGCACGGGAAGCCTTTGCCGCCGAGGGCATTTCGGTTCCGCTGGACGAGATCGCACGGCGGGCGGGGGTCGGACCCGGTACCGTCTATCGACATTTCCCCACCAAGGAAGCACTGTTCCAGTCGGCGATCGTCGACAATATCGAGCGGATGACCGAATTCGCCCGCGGCCTGTCCACGGCCGCCGATCCGGGCGCGGCCTTCTTCGAACTCCTCGACCACATGGTGGCCGAGGGCGGCGTAAAACGTGATCTGGCCGATGCGCTCGGCGGCCGCGACTCCGCGGCGATCGCCGGTCCCACAACGGAATTCAAGGTGCAGACCGCCCGGCTCCTGGAACGCGCACAGCGATCCGGCGCGGTGCGCACCGATATCGATGTCGATGATCTGTTGCGGGTACTCAAGGGCACCTTCGCGGTCACCCACACGGCCACGGCCGAACAGCGCGGCCGCGCCTTCGCGATCGTCTTCGATGGTCTGCGCAACCACCGATAGTGAGCGGATGGGCCGCCCGATCGGGACGGCCCAACGCCCTGGATCAGCGCTGCGAGAGCAGCACCTCCGCGATCTGAATCGTGTTGAGGGCCGCGCCCTTTCGCAGATTGTCACCGGAGATGAACAGGGCCAGACCGCGCTCGTCCGGCACTCCCGGATCCTGCCGGATGCGGCCGACCAGGGATTCGTCCTTACCGGCGGCCGCCAGCGGGGTCGGCACGTCGACCAAATTCACCCCGGGCGCGCCGGCCAGGATCTCCTGGGCCCGCGCCACCGACAGCGGATCGGCGAATTCGGCATTGATCGACAGCGAGTGGCCGGTGAATACCGGAACTCGCACGCAGGTGCCGCTGACCAGCAGTTCCGGAATGCCGAGAATTTTGCGACTCTCGTTGCGGAGCTTCTGATCCTCGTCGGTTTCGCCGGTCCCGTCGTCGACCAGCGAACCGGCCATCGGCAGCACATTGAACGCGATCGGCGCGACGTACTTGACCGGCTCGGGGAACGTCACGGCGCTGCCGTCATGGGTCAGCTGCTCGGCATCGTCGATCACCGCGCGAGCCTGGGAGGCCAGTTCGTCCACACCGGCCAGACCACTGCCGGAGACTGCCTGGTAGCTGGAGACTATCAATCGGCGCAGACCGGCGGCGTCGTGCAGCGGTTTGAGCACCGGCATGGCGGCCATGGTGGTGCAGTTCGGGTTGGCGATGATGCCCTTGGGCAGATCGCGGGTCTGCTCCGGGTTGACCTCGCTGACCACCAGCGGAACCTCGGGATCCTTACGCCACGCCGAGGAGTTGTCGATGACGGTCACCCCGGCCGCGGCGAAGCGCGGAGCCTGCACCTTGGACATGGCGCCGCCGGCGGAGAACAGCGCGATATCCAGCCCCGAGGGGTCGGCAGTCTCGGTGTCCTCGACCACGACCTCGCCCCCGCGCCACGGCAGCTTCTTGCCGGCCGAGCGCGAGGACGCGAAGAAGCGCACCTCGTCGGCGGGAAAGTTCCGCTCCTGCAACAGTTTTCGCATGACGGCGCCGACCTGACCGGTCGCGCCGACAACACCTACGCGCACACCCACGGCAGTGCTCCTTCCGACATGATCGGGAGCGCTACGTGGTTACGCTGCGCTGCCGCCTCCGCGCTCGACCCGATCATGTCAGCGCCCCGTTCCGGCGTGTACGACCGCGACCTCGTCGCCGCCCAGATCGAAGGCCCGGTGCAGCACCTGCACGGCCTGATCCAGTTCGGAATCCTTGACCAGCACCGAGATCCGGATCTCGGAGGTCGAGATCAGGTCGATATTGATACCGGCCTCGGCCAGCGCCTCACAGAAGGTCGCGGTGACGCCCGGATGGCTCTTCATACCTGCGCCGACCAGCGATACCTTACCGATGTGGTCGTCGTAGAGCACCTGGGAGAAACCAAGCTCACCCTGGCGTTTGCTCAGGAACTCCACCGCGCGCGGACCGTCGGCCCGGGGCAGGGTGAAGGTGATGTCGGTCTTGCCCGTCTCGATCTTGGAGATGTTCTGCAGGACCATATCGATGTTGATCTCCGCCTCGGCGACGGCCCGGAACACCTTGGCGGCGTAGCCCGGCTCGTCCGGTAGACCGACCACAGTCACCTTGGCCTCGCTGCGATCGTGCGCGACGCCGGTGAGAATTGCGTCCTCCAAGGGAATGTCCTCCATCGATCCGTAGATATAGGTGCCCGGGCGGTCGGTGTACGAGGACCGCACATGCACCGGGACGTTGTAGCGGCGGGCGTACTCCACACAGCGCAACATCAGCACCTTGGCGCCGGTCGCCGCGAGTTCGAGCATTTCCTCGAAAGACACCTGGTCGAGCTTCTGCGCGTCCGGCACGATCCGCGGATCGGAGGTGAAGACGCCGTCCA
>JAFMQT010000663.1 GCA_017354515.1 Nocardia sp.
AGGTGCCGGTGCGCGCGCTGTTCGAGACCGCCACCGTGGCCGGGCTGGCCGTCTGGGCCGACCGCCAGGCGGGTACCGGCGGTCTCCAGGCCCTGACCGCGGGCCCGCGGCCCGAATGGATCCCGCTGTCGCTGGCCCAACAGCGGATGTGGTTCCTCAACCGCATGGATACCGACTCGGCGGTCGAGAACATCCCGGCCGTGGTGCGGCTGTCCGGACTGCTGGACCGGCAGGCGCTGCATATCGCGGTCGCCGATGTGCTGGCGCGCCACGAATCACTGCGTACCCGCTATCCCGAGCACGACGGTGTCCCGTATCAGGAGATCGTCCCGACCAGCCAATTGATCCCGGATCTGACCCCGATCGAGATCTCGGAATCCGAACTGCTGGAACGAGTTTCCGAGGTACTGCTCGGCGGCTTCGATGTGTCCGCGGCGCCCCCGTTCCGGGTACGCCTGTTCGAGGTCACCCCGACCGAGCATGTGCTGGTCGTGGTCGTCCACCACATCTCCGGGGACGGCTGGTCGATGGGCCCGCTGACCAGGGATGTGATGACCGCGTACGCGGCCCGCGTCGAAGGCGGTGAACCGATGTGGGCGCCGCTGCCGGTGCAGTACGCCGATTTCTCCCTGTGGCAGCGGCGGGTGCTGGGTTCGGAGGACGATCCGGAATCGCTGATCTCGCAGCAGATCTCGTTCTGGGAGAAGACGCTGGGCGGTGTGCCCGAGCAGTTGGACCTGCCGGCCGACCGGCCGCGGCCCGAGGTCCGTACGGGCCGGGGCGCGGTGCACGATTTCCAGATCGACGCCGCATTGCGTTCGCGCCTGGCCGAATTGGCGCGCTCCTCGGGGACCACCATGTTCATGGTGATGCACGCGGCGCTGACGGTGCTGCTGTCGCGGCTGAGCGGGGAAGGCGATATCACCGTGGGCACACCGGTCGCCGGACGCGGTGAGCGCGCGGTCGACGATCTGGTCGGCATGTTCGTCAATACGCTGGTGCTGCGGACCCAGGTCGATGTCGGGGCGCGCTTCACCGATCTGCTCGGCGCGGTGCGCGCCGGCGATCTGGCCGCCTTCGGACACGCCGACGTCCCCTTCGAACGCCTGGTGGAGGTACTGAATCCGCCGCGCTCACAGGCCCGGCACCCGCTGTTCCAGGTAGCGCTGACCATGCAGAACATCGGGGGGACGGCCTTCGAACTGGCGGGACTGACCGCCTCCGGTGTCGAGATCCCGGTCGAGACAGCCAAATTCGATCTCCAGCTCACCGTCAACGAGATCGCCGACGGCGGTATGGCGATGTCCTGGAACTACACCACCGATCTGTTCGATCCGGAAACGGTCTCCGCCTTCGCCGACCGGCTGGTGCGGATCCTCGACGCGGTCGCCGCTGATCCCGCCGCCGTGGTCGGTGATATCGATCTGCTCGACGAGCAGGAACGGCTCGATGTGTCCGATCGATGGGCGCTGGCGGCAGCCGACGCCACCACCGGGCCGTTCGCCGACCACACGGCGACCCTGGCGGACCTGTTCGAACGGGCGGCGGCCACTCATCCGCATCGCACCGCGGTCAAATACCTCGACCAGGAACTGACCTACGCGGAACTGGACGAGCGTGCCGAGAAACTCGCGCGCCGGCTGAATGCGATCGGCGCCGGCCCGGAGACGCTGGTCGCGGTCGTGCTGCCGCGATCGACCGAGCTGGTCGTCGCCCTGATGGCGGTGATCAAGTCGGGCGCCGGATATGTGCCGATCGATCCGACCTACCCGGCCGACCGCATCGCCTATGTGCTCGGCGATTCCGCACCGGCCGCGGCCATCGTCGCTCCCGACTCGGAGATCGAACTGCCCGCCGGCCTGCCGTCCATGCTGGTCGAGGCCGACGGCGACGCGCCCACCGCCGATCGCCCGGTGCCGCTGACCGCGGCGAATATCGCCTACGTCATCTACACCTCCGGTTCGACCGGGCGCCCGAAGGGTGTGGCGGTGCAGCACGCGAATGTGGTGCGACTG
>JAFMQT010000664.1 GCA_017354515.1 Nocardia sp.
AACAACCATGCCAGCGACCGTCCGACAACGACTCACTCCCGATCAACGCAATGCGTTCACCGCCGCCCTGATGGGCTGGACGATGGACGCCTTCGACTTCTTCCTGGTGGTGTTCGTCTACGCCGATATCGCCAAGGAATTCCATATGCCCAAGTCCGAGGTCGCGTTCATCACCACGGCGACCCTGATCATGCGGCCGGTGGGTGCCGCGCTGTTCGGTTTGTGGGCCGACCGGATCGGCCGCAGAATCCCCCTGATCGTCGATGTCGCCTTCTATTCGGTAGTCGGATTCGCATGCGCGTTCGCACCGAATTTCACTGTGCTGCTGGTACTCCGGTTCCTGTACGGCATCGGCATGGGCGGTGAGTGGGGCCTCGGGGCGGCGCTGGCGATGGAGAAAATTCCCCCCGAGCGGCGCGGATTCTTCTCCGGGCTGCTGCAGGAGGGCTATTCGTTCGGCTATCTGCTGGCCTCACTGGCATCGCTGCTGGTGATGAACTGGCTGGGACTGTCCTGGCGCTGGCTGTTCGGCCTCTCGATCATCCCGGCACTGATCATCCTGATCCTGCGCACCCGGGTGCGGGAATCGGAGGTCTGGGAGATCAACCGCGAGCGGATGCGTCGCGAACGCACCTCGTTCCGGGAGATCTTCCTGAATCCGGCGATCATCCGGCGGTTCGTTTATCTGGTATTGCTGATGACCGCGTTCAACTGGATGTCGCACGGCACCCAGGACATCTACCCGACCTTCCTGTCGGCGGTCGAGCACGGCGGCGCCGGACTATCCACGGCGACCGCGAAATGGATCGCGGTGGTGTACAACATCGGCGCCATCATCGGCGGTCTGATATTCGGAACCCTGTCCCAGCGCTACGGGCGCCGCTATACGATCGTGTTCTGCGCCCTGCTGGCCCTGCCGATCGTGCCGCTGTTCGCCTTCTCCACCACCGCGGCGATGCTGTGCCTGGGCTCATTCCTGATGCAGCTGATGGTCCAGGGCGCCTGGGGTGTGATTCCGGCGCATCTGACCGAACTCTCACCGAATTCCATCCGTGGCTTCTATCCGGGCGTGACCTATCAACTCGGTAATCTGCTGGCCTCGCTGAATCTGCCGATCCAGGAACGGCTCGCCGAATCACACGGCTATCCGTTCGCGCTCACCGTCACCATCGTGCCGGTGCTGCTCGTGGTATCGGTGCTGACCCTGATCGGCAAGGAGGCCAGGGGAATTCGGTTCGATGCCGAATCCGACGCGGTGACCGAGCCGAGTTCGCCGCGCTGATCGGCCGGCTGGATCAGTTGGGTGACTGCTGGCCGGACTGCTGATCCTGTTTGGCCTTCACCAGCTCCTTGGCCGGCTTCGGGTCCGGCGCGACCCCGTCGTGTGCCACCATCGCGGCATCGCGGCCGAGCGTCGGACCGGCGGCCAGTGTTCCGACGATCTGATACGGCGCCAGCTCGGGTTTGGCCTTCTCGGCGTCCATCCCCAGCGCCTTCTGCGCGGCCGCGTCCTTGATTCCGTAGCGGACCCCGGTGTCGGAAATGAAGAACGTGCTGTCGCGGCGTTGGCTGTCGGTTTCGATACCGGTGGTCTGGACCAGGAATCCGGAGCCGGGAGTGGTGTAGAAGGCGTCCACATCGGGACCGGAACCATCGGCTTGGGCCAGAGCCGTGGTCTGCGCGTTGTCCGGGATCGGCAGCGAATGTCCGGTCAGCACGGACAGTTCCGCGCGGGCGCTGCTGCCGTCGGTCTTGTCGCTCGATCCGACCAGTGGGCGCCAGGACAGACATCCGACGGGCTGGTCCTTGGCGTCGACGATCTTCAACTGCTTATCCGGATACGTCTGCACCTGCAGCGCGTTCGACGTCGGCGCGTTCGACCAGTCGAACTGGTTGATCCCGGATTCGGCCGAGGCCGCCGGATTCGAGTTGCGAATGATATCGGCGGTCACCGAGGAGATCGGCTGCAATCCCTCGGCGAGCACCACGAAGGTCTTGTTCTTCGACGAGTCGGT
>JAFMQT010000066.1:0-5094 GCA_017354515.1 Nocardia sp.
GCCAAACGGTTGTCGAGCGCCAACGGGGTTTCCCTGGATCCCGCGGCCTGGGGTCCGCACGCGCACAAGACGATGTCCTTTCTCGCCATGGACGATCCGCGCCATCTGCGGATGCGCCAACTGGTCAACAAGGGCTTCACCCCGCGCCGGGTCGCCGCGATGGCCGACTCCATCCGCGCGCTCACCCTGCAGCACCTCGAACCCGCCTTGGAGATGGGCACTTTCGACTGGATCGACGAGGTCGCCGGCAAACTGCCGATGGACGTCATCTCCGATCTGATGGGGGTGCCCGAGGCCGATCGCGCCGAGATCCGGCGGATGGCCGATCTGGTTGTGCACCGCGAGGAGGGTGTCCTCGATGTTCCCGACGCCGCGGTCGAGGCCTCGCTGAATCTGATCGTCTATTACTCGGAGATGGTGGCGCAGCGCCGTCGCCATCGCACCGAGGATCTGACGTCGGCGCTGCTGGACGCCGAGATCGACGGTGACAAACTCGCCGATGACGAGATCATCGGCTTCATGTTCCTGATGGTCGTCGCCGGGAACGAGACCACTACCAAACTGCTCGGCAACTCGCTGTACTGGGCGGGCCGCAATCCGGAGCAGTTCGCCAAGGTGGCGGCCGATCCCGAGCTGGTGACCGACTGGGTCGAGGAGACCCTGCGCTATGACACCTCCAGTCAGATGGTGGCCCGCTCGGCCGCGGTGGATTATCCGACCGAATACGGTGTGATCCCGGCGGATTCGAAGGTGCTGCTGCTGATCGGCTCGGCCAACCGCGACGATGCGGTGTTCACCGATGGCGACCGCTACGACATCGACCGCACGGACAAGAGCTCGCTGGTCAGCTTCGGCAGCGGGGTGCACTTCTGCCTGGGCGCCCACCTGGCCCGGCTCGAGGCCACAATCGCGTTGCGCGAGTTCGCCTCTCGCGTGCGGACCTATTCGGTCGACGAATCGAAGATGGTCCGCGTGCATTCGACCAATGTCCGAGGTTTCGCCAAACTGCCCCTCACCGTGGAGGTTTCCTGACATGCCGCGTTTCGATCCGCATCCCGATGTGCGGCCGGTCCTGATCGCCGGGGCCTCCTCCGGTATCGGTGCGGCCACCGCGATCATCCTGGCGGAGGCGGGTTTTCCGGTCGCCCTGGGCGCACGCCGGGTGCAGACCTGCCAGGAACTGGCCGACAAGATCACCGCCAACGGCGGTAAGGCTTTCGCCGGTGCGCTCGATGTCACCGACGACGCCTCGGTGGACGCCTTCGTCACGGCCGCCGAACAGGCGCTGGGCCCGATCGAGGTGGTGGTCTCCGGCGCCGGGGACATCGAATTCGGCATCGCGCACGAGATGGATCCGGAGAATTTCCTGCGCCAGGTCGATGTGCATCTGGTCGGTGCGCAGCGGCTGGCCCATCGGGTGATTCCCGGCATGATCGAGCGCCGGCGCGGTGATTTCGTGGTGATCGGGTCGGACTGCGCCGATCTGGTCCGCCCGCGCAACGGCGCCTACAACGCCGCCAAGACCGGTCTCGAGGCCATGGCACGGCAGATGCGCCAGGAACTCGAGGGCACCGGTGTGCGCGCGTCGATCGTGCGCCCCGGGGCCACCCAGACCGGGATGGGGATGAACGCCGCACCCGAGCAGGTGGGCCCGCTGCTCGACGACTGGGTCAGATGGGGATTCGCCCGGCACCCGTACTTCCTGCGGGCCTCCGATATCGCCGCCGCGGTCTCCGCGGTGGTCAACACCCCGCGCGGCGCCCATATCGTGCTGGTCGAGGTGCAGCCCGAGGCTCCACTGACCCGGCCCGGCGAGCAGCAGGAGGCGAGCAGCTGATGCGGATCGAGGTGGATCTGGACCTGTGTCAGGGCCACGCGATGTGCCAGATGGAAGCGCCGGACATCTTCACCGTCCCTAAACACGGCACGGTGGAGATCGCCCGGGAGCCGAGCGAGGCCGATCGCGCCGACGTCGAGAGCGCGGTGCGGTACTGCCCGACCCAGGCCCTGTCGATTATCCCGGAGGACGGATGATCCGGGTCATTCAATGGGCGACCGGTGGTGTCGGGCGAGCCGCCATCGAAGGGGTGCTCGACCATCCCGAACTCGAACTGGTCGGAGCGTGGGTCCACGATCCGGATAAGGCCGGAACCGATCTGGGCACCCTGGTCGGCCGCGACCCGATCGGGGTGACGGCGACCGGCGATGCCGACGCGCTGCTGGCGCTCGATGCCGACTGTGTGGTCTACAGCCCGATCTTCGCCGATACCAAGGTACTGCGGGCGATTCTGCGTTCGGGCAAGAATGTGGTGACCCCGCTGGGCTGGTTCTATCCGGGGCAGCGAGACCGCGAGAAGTTCGACGCGGTCTGCGCCGAGGGTGCGGTCACCTTGCACGGCACCGGAATTCACCCCGGCGGGCTCACCGAACGACTGCCGCTGGTGATCTCGGCACTGTCCGGATCGATCACCGGTGTGCGGGCCGAGGAGTTCTCCGATATCCGCGGTTACGGCGCACCGGATGTGGTGCGCGACTGGATGATGTTCGGTGGTACTCCCGCCGCCGCGGTCGGTAGTCCGGTGGCCGCCATGCTGGCCGGCGGCTACAGCCAGTCGGTGTGGATGATCGCTGACGCCCTCGGATTCGACCTCGACTCCGATATCGCGACCACCCACGAGGTCGCGGTCGCCACCGCGCCGATCGATTCGCCGATCGGCACCATCGAGCCGGGACAGGTTGCCGCCCAGCACTTCCGGTGGGAGGGCACCGTCGACGGCGAGCCGGTGATCACCGCCGCGGTGAACTGGTTCATGGGCGAGCGCGACCTGGATCCGGCCTGGAGTTTCGGGCCGGCCGGACAGCGGTTCGAAGTCGAGGTGCGCGGCGACCCGGGATGCTTGCTCACGGTGTCGGGTCTGCATGCCCACGACCGCGAACAGGGACTGGAACGCAATCCCTCGATTGTGGCCACGGCGCTCAACTGCGTCAACGCCATCCCGGATGTGGTGGCGGCCGAACCGGGCGTGCGGACATATCTGGATCTGCCACTGCCGGCCGGGCGCGCGGCCCGGCAACTGCGTCGTGGCCGAGCCGGATGAAAACTGATGAGAATTTCCACGTCCGCGGTGCGGCGGACATGAGGAGGAATTGTGGCTGCTGCGTCGATACCGGCCGGATTCGATTTCACCGATCCGGAACTGTGGGCTGATCGGAGTCCGGTCGCCGAATTCGCGGAACTGCGGCGCAGTGCGCCGGTGTGGTGGAATGCGCAGACCCCCGAACAGGCCTATCCGTTCGACGATTCCGGCTATTGGGTGGTGAGCCGGCACGAGGACATCAAGGAGGTCTCGCGGCATGCGGACCTCTTCTCCTCACAGCAGAAGGGCGCCATCATCCGGCTGCCCGGATTCGCCACCCCCGAACAGCTTTCGGTGACCGAAGCGCTGCTGGTCAATATGGATCCACCCAAGCACACCAAGATCCGCCGGATAGTTTCCAAGGGGTTCACTCCCCGCGCGGTGGAGAGCCTGCGCGCGGCATTGACCGAGCGTGCCGGGCGGATCGTGCGCGAGGCCGTGGAATCGGGTGCGGGTGATTTCGTCGAACAGGTCGCGTGCGAGTTGCCACTGCAGGCGATCGCGGAACTGCTGGGCGTTCCGCAGGACGATCGGCACAAGTTGTTCGACTGGTCGAACAAGATGCTGAACTACGACGACCCGGAATACGGGGACTCCGCGGTCGCATCCGCCGAAATCCTCGGCTACGCGTGGAATATGGCCGAGGCGCGCCGGACGGATCCGACCGACGATATCGTGAGCCAACTGGTCACTGCCGATATCGACGGTGAGGCCCTGGCTTCCGACGAATTCGGATTCTTCGTCATTCTGCTGGCGGTCGCCGGGAACGAGACCACCCGCAACGCCATCACGCACGGTATGAAGGCCTTCATCGACAACCCCGACCAGTGGAAACTCTTCCGCGAGCAGCGGCCGCGCACCGCGGTGGACGAGATCGTCCGCTGGGCCACCCCGGTCACCGCGTTCCAGCGCACCGCCACCGAGGATGTGGAACTGGGCGGGCAGCTGATCAAAGCCGGCGATCGGGTCGGATTGTTCTACAGCTCCGCCAATTTCGACGAGGCAGCCTTCGACAAGCCCTTCGATTTCGACATTCTGCGCGACCCCAATCCCCACCTCGCCTTCGGCGGCACCGGCGCCCACTTCTGCGTCGGTGCCAACCTGGCCCGCCTGGAGATCGACCTGATGTTCAACGCCATCGCCGAGGTGATCCCGGACCTGCGTCAGCTTTCCGATCCGCAGCGCCTGCGCTCGGGCTGGATCAACGGCATCAAGCATTGGCAGGTCGCCTACTCCTGACCCGGGATTCCGGACGCGATCGGGGCCGCACGAAAGACCGTGCGGCCCCTGAGGTTTACATTCAGCTCTGGCTCTTGATCCAGTCCGCCAGATGCGGTGCCTCGGTGCCGATCGTGGTGGCCTCGCCGTGTCCGGTGCGCACCTCGGTGTCGCCGGGCAGGGTGAGCAATCGGGTGCGGATCGATTCGATGATGGTGGGGAAACTCGAGAACGACCGCCCGGTCGCACCCGGCCCACCCTGGAAGAGGGTGTCGCCGGTGAAAACCGTTGTCGCGTCCGGAAGATGGAAACTGCAGCATCCAGGGGAGTGGCCCGGGGTGTGCAGTACCTCGAGTTCGGTGCCTGCGACGGCGAGCCGCTCACCGTCGCTCAGCGGCTGGTAGCGGGCCTCGGGATACAGTGCCTGCCACAGCATCTCGTCGGCGGGATGCAGCCGGATCGGCGCCTGCAGCGATTCGGCCAGTTCGGTGGCCACATTGATGTGATCGTTGTGGGCGTGGGTGCACACGATCGCGCGCACCTGCCGTCCGGCGACACCTGCGACGATCTTGCCGGCGTCGTGGGCGGCGTCGATGACGATCACCTCGTCCTCGTCGCCGACCACCCAGACGTTGTTGTCGACATCCCAGCTGCCACCGTCCAATTCGAACTTTCCGGAGGTGACGACGCGATCGATCCTCACAGCGTCACCACCGATCGCAGCACCTCACCGTTGTGC
>JAFMQT010000066.1:5104-14015 GCA_017354515.1 Nocardia sp.
GTGCATCGTGGTGAAGGCCTGTTCCACCTGGTCGAGGGCGATGCGCTCGCTGACGAACCGTTCCAGCGGCAGCCGGCCCTGCCGGTGCAGATCCAGCAGCATCGGGAAATCGCGTTCCGGCAAGCAGTCGCCGTACCAGGAGGATTTGAGCGACCCGCCATGGGAGAAGAAGTCGATCAGCGGCATCTCCAGCCGCATATCCGGGGTCGGCACCCCGACCAGCACCACGGTGCCGGCCAGATCGCGCGAGTAGAACGCCTGCTTCCAGGTTTCCGGCCGCCCGACCGCGTCGATCACCACATCCGCGCCGAAACCACCGGTGAGCTCCTGCACCTGCTCGACCACATCGGCGCCGGCCGCCAGGGTGTGGGTGGCGCCGAGGTCCTTGGCCCACTCCAGCTTCCGCGCGTCCCGGTCGATCGCGATGATGGTGGTCGCTCCCGCCAGCCGAGCCCCGGCGATGGCCGCGTCCCCGACGCCGCCGCAGCCGATGACCGCGACCGAATCGCCGTAGCCGACCCCGCCGGTATTGATCGCAGCCCCCAGCCCGGCCATCACGCCGCAGCCCAGCAGCCCGGCCACGGCCGGATCGGTATCGGCGTCGATGACGGTGCACTGCCCCTCGTGGACCAGGGTCTTGTCCGCGAACGCACCGATACCCAGGGCCGGGGTCAGTTCGGTGCCGTCGGCGAGGGTCATGGCGCGACCGGCGTTGAAGGTGCTGAAGCAGTACCAGGGTTTACCACGCTTGCAGGCGCGGCAGTTGCCGCAGACTGCGCGCCAATTCAGCAGCACGTGATCGCCGGGCCGCACGTGGGTCACGGACTCGCCGACGGTTTCCACCAGGCCGGCGGCCTCGTGGCCGAGCAGGAAGGGGAACTCGTCGTTGATCCCGCCCTCGCGGTAGGTCAGATCGGTGTGGCACACCCCGCAGGCCAGGACGCGCACCACGACGTCGTGCGGACCCGGGTCGGGGATCACGATATCGACGATCTCGACCGGTGCGCCCACACTGCGGGCGATGACGCCCCGAACCTTCTGGGACATGAAAACTCCTTTGCGCGTTGTGGCGTGGTTCACCGTATGGACTCAGTCTAGGAACCGGAATCGGGCCGCGAGGCGAACGTGAGGTTCTGCTGAGAACATCATCGAATCCGGACACGCGACCTGCGCTCGGACGTACTCTCGGTGCACCACGGCAGTGATCGGCAAGGATGCCCGGGCAGGCAGAACCCGCGGCGTTCGCCACGCTCGACTAGGAGGTCGATCCCGGTGCACCGTATCGATAAGGCAGCCCTGTGGCGCTCCATCCTGACCGGCCTGTCCGCCCTGGGCGTGGGTTTCGGCGCGATCGCCCCGGTCTACATCGCGACCCCGCCGGTCAGCGACCACCCCGCGGCGGATCAGCCCCAGGGCGAATGGGATTGGTCGATTCCGTATCAGTGGTTCGATCACGCCCACGAGTGACGCAGGCCCAGTTGCGCCGCGCCCCCGCGGGAGCACCGAGGAAGTCCACTACATTGGTCGGCAATCCGTCATACGCGGAGCATGCTCGACGACGATTGGGGGACTGACATGAACGGTGTGAGGAGCCGGCTACGCGGCCGTCCACTGATCAGCGCGGTGGCGGCGATCGCGTGCACCCTGCTCGCCGGATGCGGCTCCAGCGTTTCCGGGTCGCCCACCTCCGCAGATCCGGTCTCGGCACGCTCGAGCGCCACCGATGCCGCGCTCGAGGTGATCGACTGCCCGTTCGATAAGCCTGCCGTACGTCCCGCTCAACTGATCCTGGCCTGCGGCGATCTCGGGGCACAGCTGGAGCAGATCGCCTGGCGCGGCTGGGGGCCGGATACCGCCGAGGGGGACGGGGTCGAACGCGAGAATGTCTGCGATCCCAATTGTGCGGCGGGAAAACACGTGACCCGGCCGGTTCACATCGTGCTGAGCGATATCGTGCGACCCGGAAATGTTTTCACCAAGGCGACAATCACGGATCCGGACGGCCACAGTCAGAGCTGGCCGATGACCCGCCGGTGATCCACCGAATCGCGCGAGGAGTGCGCCGCATGACCGATCAGGCCCCTGTCCCCGACGCCGAGCGCTTCGTCCGCAGCGGTGTATTCGATATCGCAGTCTACGAATACGGCGAGCCCGCGAATCCGACCATCGTGCTGGTGCACGGCTGGCCCGACGATCACCATCTCTGGGATCGGGTGATTCCGCTGTTGGCGGATCGCTTTCACGTGGTCGCCTACGACACCCGAGGGCACGGCCGATCCTCGCGCGTCGACCGGACCGAGGACTATCAGCTCGAGCGGTTCGCCGCCGATTTCTACGCCGTCGCCGACGCGGTGAGTCCGGACGCGCCGGTGCACGTGCTCGCGCACGATTGGGGATCGGTCCAGGTCTGGGAGGCGGTGTGCGAGCCCGAGGCCACCGCCCGGGTCGCCTCGTTCACCTCGGTGTCCGGACCCAATATCGACCATCTCGGCCTGTGGGTGCGCGATCGGCTGGGTCGCGGTAAGTGGTGGGGGCCGCTGTCGCAGTTGCTGTCCTCTTCCTACATCCTGATCTTCCTGGCCCCGATCACCAGCCGCATCGTGCTGCGGCCGCTGTCCCGGGAATCGGTGTGGAAACCGTTCATGGCCTGGATGAACGGCACCGCGCAGGAGAACGTCACGCTCGGACCGAGGTTCCACGACGACTTCTTCGACGGTCTGCGCATCTACCGCGCCAACGTGCTGCGGCGGCTGTCGCATCCTCGCGAACGCACCAGCGAGGTCCCGGTCCAGTTGATCCTCGCGCGTCGCGATATGGCGGTCCGGCCGGCGATCTACGCCGATGAGGAGGCCTGGACCGAGCAGCTGCGACGGCGGGAAGTGGTTGCCGGACACTGGGTTCCGTTTTCACATCCGCAACTGCTCGCCACCGCCACAGCGGAAATGATCGAGACGGTGAGCCGGTAAGCGGATCGTTGGCCGATCGTTGGCGGCCGAGAGTACTTTCGCCGCATGGTATTTGTGATGGTCATTCTCGTTGTCGGTGCCGTGCTCGCGATCGGCGTGGCATTCAGTAAGCGCCAGAACGGCGGCACCAGCCGGTGGAACGCCGGTAACCCGAGTAGTTACTACTCCGATAGTGGAAGCGGTTGCGGCGGGGGTGGGTGCGCCGCCTCCGGGCTGTTCGATTCCGGCAGTGGAAGCGCCGACAGTGGAAGCTCGGATGGCGGAAGCGGTTGTGGCGGTGGAAGTAGTTGTGGTGGGGGAAGTAGTTGCGGTGGGGGAAGCAGCAACTAAGTCGGTTCAGGCCGTTCTATCCGGTCGGTAAGGATCCGAACTCACCGCGCGCCGAAGTCGGCGAGCCGGGCTTCGACCTCGGCCACCCGCTGCTGCGACACGCCCCACGGATGATCAACGCCGACAACCGAATCCAGATCCCACAGCACGCACACCTCACCGGGATCGGCGACCATCGACCAGGCCACCACCGTGCGGCCGAGTTGTGTCGCCATCGGCACCGGCACGCCGCCCCCGCCATATCCGTCGCCCTCCGGGAAATGATGCAGGAACCTGCCGTAGGCGGCAGCGCAGAAATCGGCATAACGCCTGGTGCACAACATCAATCCGTGCCAGGCCTCGTCGACGGCGTGGGACGGCATCCCGATCACCTGGTCATCGGCCATCGCCGCGCCGCAGCAGCGCAACCATTGCCGCAGACCGGTTTCCACCAATTCCCGCGGCTGCCAGGGGCACGTCTTGAAGACCGCCTCGGGCAACCGCAAGGCGTCGACGGCCCGGCGAGTACGCCGCGGATCGACGCGTCGGAAACGGGACAGCATCGCTTCACCGTATTGCGGGCCCGAGCCGCTGGGCAACCGACTATTCGGTGGTGGTGGACTCGGGTTCGGTACCGGAGACGCCGCGAGTGGCCAGCAGGCTGCTCACCGTAACCACCCCGAGAGCCACCACGATCACCAGCAGCGACAGTGTGGTCGGGATATCGGGGACTCCGGGCCAAAGATCATGTGCCCAGTGCAGGACCAGTTTCACGCCGATGAAGCCGAGGATGACAGCGAGCCCGTAGGCGAGATGGACCAGCCGCGACAGCAGTGCCTGCAGCACGAAATACAAGGCGCGGAGGCCGAACAGCGCGAAGGCGTTGGTCGCGAACACCAGATATGGATCACCCGTCACGCCGTACACCGCGGGGATGGAATCGACCGCGAAGATCACATCGGTCGCCATCACCGCGGTCACCACCAGCGCCAAGGGGGTGAGCGCCCGGCGCCCCGCCTCGCGCGCCATCATCCGCGGCCCGCGATAGTCGTCGGTGACCGGCAGCAGCCGGCGCAGCAGCCGCACCGATCGCATGCGTGCGATATCGACCTCGGTCTCGTGACCGGTGACCGCGTCCCGCACCAACTTCACCGCGGTGAACAGCAGAATCGCCCCGAACAGCAGGAAAGCGAAGTCCAACGAGGCCAGCGCCGCCGCCCCGATGGCGATGAATATCCCGCGCAACACCAGCGCGCCCACGATCCCGAACAGCAGCACCCGCTGCGCGAGGACCGCCGGAACCGCGAAGGCGGTCAGCAGCAGCATGAAGACGAACAGATTGTCCACCGACAGCGACTTCTCGAGTAGGAATCCGGTGATGAAGTCGGTCGCGGGACCCGGACCGTATCCGGCCCAGAGGGCGCCGAAGAAGACCACGGGCAGGGTCAGATAGCAGACCGTCCACCCGATCGCCTCCCGGACCGATACCTCATGCGGGCTGTGGGTGACAACGAAATCCAGGGTGAATACCACCAGCACTCCGATGATGGTGGCCGCCCACAACCACGGACCGCCGATGGTGTGCAGCGGGGACTCGCCCAGGGCAGCGGCTGCCGAAACGGTCGAATACACAGGTCTCCTCGGGTATGCGTCGAACCCCGAGGTCTCCTTCACCCGATGATCGGGCGGCCATCCGGGGATCCCGCTCGGTGAATCCGTACTGACCGGTGTGGCGCTTGGGAAGTACTCCCCTCGACGCCGAGGATACGGCAGCGGCTATCGCTCAGTGACGGGGGCTGAGCACCGCGACCGAAATCGGCCGGGTCGTCATCCGCTGATACTGCGTGTACCTGCCCTGATTGACCGCGTCCACCAGTTGCCAGCGCCGGGCGTAATCGGGATCGCCGGGATAGGTCGCCCGCGCGGTAACCGGAACCCGGCGCCGCCCGACCTGGATCTCACACTCCGGCGCGGCCTTGATGTTGGCCAGCCACCCGGGCGGCCGCGAGGAGCCGCCGTTGGATGCGGTGACCAGATAATCCTCGCCGTCGCGGGCATAGGTCAGCGCACTGGTGCGGGGCCGGCCGGTCTTGCGCCCCACCGTCCGCAACAGCAGCGTCGGATTACCGAACAACACCCGATGTCCGACGAAGCCGTCGGACTTCTCGTACACCCACTGATGTACTCGCAGCACATTCGCGAACAGCCCGGCCATCGCCTTCCTCCCATCATCGGCTCCCGGCCCACACTATCGGCCCACCTGCCGACAAGCTCCTTGCGAGCCCCGGCCGCACCCTTTCCAGTGCGAACGCACCCCGTATTGCCGACGTAGGGGATGAACCAGTCACCCGCGCGTCGCATCACGGCCGCGAAAACTACTTGGCAACAAAGCTTTTCGAGTGCGGCGAATCGTGCGACGGGCCGAGTGGGCGAATTGCCCCATCACCGGGTAGCATCCATACGCCGCATACGCGGATCGCGGTCGGGGGCGGTAGCTCAGTCGGTTAGAGCCGTGGACTCATAATCCATTGGTCGCGGGTTCGAGCCCCGCCCGCCCCACAAATGCCCTCTCACCAGCGGAATTCGTTTTCGGTGTGAGGTTTCGTTCCAGAACACGGCTCCTTCAGCAATGGATTATCGCTCCCATCGTCTGTTCGTGCCGCGTCGTCTTCCCGATTCCTCCAGCGTCCCGGGGCGATGCTGATTATGTTCTCGGGTAGCCGTATGTGTTCAGGAGCAGCCGATGAACTCCCCGCGCAAGTCCGTGGTTCCGCGTCGCATCCGATTCGACTATCCGCCGGGCTCGATGGACCGGCACTTCGTGCAGGGCGAGCTGATGTTCAGCCACTTCACCGCGTATCTGTCCGCGGTGTTACCACCGGGGGAGGAGTTCCTGGTGCGTTCGGTGCGGCGGGTTGTCGATCGAATCGAGGACCCTGATCTCGTTCGCAGGGCACGGGGGTTCATCGGACAGGAATTGACTCACGGTCGCGAACACGAGGTGCTGAATCAGCGGTTACGGGAGATGGGGTATCCCGTGCAGCTGATCGAATTCGTCACCGCACGGGGATTGGCCATCGGAGAGAAGATCTTCTCGCCGCTGACCTGCATGGCCATCACCGCGGCGGTCGAACATTTCACCGCGATGATGGCCGAGACCATGCTCTCCGACCAGCGGGCGCTGGATATGGTGAGCGGCAGCGAGGTTCGTCCGCTGTTGTTGTGGCACTGCTACGAGGAGTCCGAACATCGCAGCGTCGCGTTCGACGTGTATCAGGCCATCGGTGGTTCGGAGCGGCGCCGGACGATGACCATGCGACTGCTCTGCGTGGTGCTGCTCGCGCTGACCCTGGTGTCGGTGACCGGATCGTTGTTGTGTGACCGTGCGGCGTACCATCCGATCCGTTTGCTGCGCAGTTTCGCCACCCAGCGCGATAACGTCATCATCCAGGGTAATGCCGATCGGTTGCGGGCGTATCTGCGGCCCGGCTTCCACCCCGATGATGTCGACAATACCGAGCTACTCGAGCGCTGGGGTGCGGAACTGTTCGGCGAGCGGGGCGAGCTGGCCGACCACATGCGCCACGGAAGTGGCTGAATCAGCCTCGGCCGGCGAAATCCGGCAGGCCACAGTCGGTTGCGGTGGCTTGTTCGGCGTTTTCCGGCGGCCGGGTCCCGGACTTGTTAGGTTCACCGGTACTCGTACGGGTCGGCGACCGGGTCGGTTGTTGCTCGAACTCGCCGACGGACTGTTCAGGAGTGGCCGATGACTGCCCCACGCAAGGCTGTGGTTCCGCGTCGGATTCGATTCACCTATCCGGCGGATTCGCTGGAGCATCACTTCGTCGGCGGTGATCTGGTGGCGAGTCATTGGATTGCCTTCTTATCGGGATTGTTCCCGGAAGGCGAGGCGTTCCTGGTGCGTTCGGTGCGCCGGGTCGTCGATCGAATCGAGGACCCTGACCTCCAGCGCAGGGCACGGGGGTTCATCGGTCAGGAATTGACCCATGGCCGCGAACACCATGTGCTCAACGAACGGTTGCGGGCGATGGGTTATCCGGTGCATGTGCTCGATGCGATCGTCGGATTCGGAGTGCGGGTGTGGGATCGGATATTTTCTGCGCTCACCTGTCTGGCGATCACGGCGGCACTGGAGCATTTCACCGCTGTCGCGTCCGAAGCCATGCTGACCGATACCGAGCTCGTGGATCGGCTGGGAGACAGCCAGATTCGGTCACTGATCTTGTGGCACTGCTATGAGGAGTCAGAACATCGCAGTGTGGCGATCGATGTGTACCGGGCCGTCGGTGGTTCCGAGACCCGGCGGATCATGACCATGCGAGCGATCATGGCGATGCTGGTCGTGCTGAGCATCGGGTACATGATCGGCTCGCTGCTGTGTGATCGGGCCGCCTACAACCCGATTCGCCTGTTCCGTAGTTTCGCGATCAGGACCAGGCCCTCGCCTGCCGTCAAGGAGGCTCTGGGGCGCTTGCCGGAGTATCTGCGGCCCGGCTTCCATCCCGACGATGTCGACAACACCGAACTGCTGGAGCGCTGGGGCGTCGAATTGTTCGGTGAGAACGGCAGTCTCGTCGGCAACTTGCACTGAGCAGCAAATCGAACAGAATGTTATCTGCGTCACACATACTCTGGGGTCTGGGTGTCGCCCGCTGGTCCGGGAGCTCGAGTGGTCGGGCCGGGCGCTCGGCTTGTGGCCGTGGTCGAAGCTTTCCGGGATTGTGTGATTGCCGATCAATTGCTGGGGTACTCTACGCCCGGTAGTCATCAGTTCAATGTCGGGAGTTTGGCGTGACTCGTGTAATGCGAATATTGGTTCTGTTGCTGATACCGGTGGTCGTGCTGGTCGGGGGGTGTAAGAGCTCGTCGACGAATGCGGCGAACGGTGGTGCGGACCAGTCCATTCCGGCCGACCCCGCCGGCACCGCCCAGGACGCGCAGGCGGAGGACACCTCCTGCCCGACCTCGAATACGACGGCCTTCGCCAAGACGAAGTTCGTCGCCCATTCCGGTCTGGCGTTCGGTGCGTTCCATCGGTGGCTGTACAAGCCCTACAAGGCGGGCACCTTCAAGAAGGGCGCCAAGGGCCGGATCACGGGCTTCATCAAGGGTGGCCTGGCGGCGCTGTTCGTCAAGCGCGAGGTCAGGCTGGCACTGGCGGACGCCAAGGCCAATCCCACACTGTGTAAGTCGATCTCGGCTCCGCTGGGTAAGTTGGGCGACTCCGTCCAAGGGGCGTTCGACAAGCTCAAGGGTGGTGACGGCTCGCAGATGGACAGTCTGAACAGCACCATCACCCAGGCCGAGAACAGCTCCAAGGCCGACGGTGTGGAGATCAAGGAAGACGAGAACGGCGATCTGTCCAAGGCTCCGAGCTGATCCGGCCGTAGCCGAAATCCGGTAGCTGGTGCCCCGTCGCTCGGCGGGGCACCAGCGCTATCCTGGGCCTATGGGCGTCATCGGTGAGTTGTTTCCGGGCAAGAAGCTGACCGACGAGGGCAGCGAGGACAGCAGCGGTCAGCCGCATCAACCGCGGCTGGACCTGGATCTGGACGCGGGTGTGATCAGGCTGAGCGGGCCCGCTACCGAGTCGCGCGAGGACGACGACTAGGTAT
>JAFMQT010000314.1 GCA_017354515.1 Nocardia sp.
CGCCGATGGCGCGTTCATCGGCCATCCACAAGATGGTGCCGTCGGTCCGGGTGCCCGCGATGCGCAGCATGGCCGGTCCGAGAGCGGCGATCAGGACCGCCATGGGTGCGGGGTCGGTGACATCGATGGGGCTGTGCACGTGGTAGCTGTCGTTGTCGACGTCGACGCGTCCGTGCCCGGTGAAGGCGGCGGCGAGGACCTCGAGATAGTCACGGGTCAGATGTGCGGGGCGCTCGTAGGGCAGCCCCAACTGGGTGTCGATGATCCAGTGGTGGGAGGGGCCCAGCCCCAGGCTGAATCGGCCTCCGCACACCGATTGGGTGGTCAGCGCCTGCTGGGCCATGGCCATCGGATGCCGGGTCTGGATCGGGATGACAGCGCTGCCGATCTCGATGCGTTCGGTGGCCTGCCCGGCGAGCGCGATAGCTGTCATCGCGTCCAGATATCCGGGCACCTGCGGAATCCAGAACGAGGTGAAGCCCGCGTCCTCGGCCGCCCGGGCATCGTCGATGAGGCCGGCCAGCCGGTCGCCGCGCGGTCGTTCCTTGTCCGAACCGATCATCGCACCAATGCGCATGTGCACCTCCGGTTCCGGAGCATAACCGGCTCGCCGGGCGTCCGGCAGTATCGAATGTCAGTGCAGGGCTTCTTCTCCCGCGAGAATGGTGCGATGCATGAGGCGGCCGCTGTCGGCGGTATATGGCAGTACGCGATGCATGGTGCCGGTATTGCTCCAGATCAGCAGATCACCGACCTGCCATTCGTGCTGGTACACGTACTGGGGCTGGGTGGACCAGTCGCGCAGGCGGGTCAGCAGCGCGCGGCTTTCCTCGGGGGACATCCCGACGACGTAATCGGCTGTGGCGCCCAGCAATAGCGATTTTCGCCCGGAACGATGCGTCCACACCATCGGGCAGGTCTTGGTCGGCTGCTTCTGCCAGAACTCGAGTTCCGCGTAGCTCATTTCCGGGCGCACATAATATTGCGACCGTTCCGCGCTGTGCACCACACGCAGATCGGCGATCAATTCCTTGTCGGCGTCGGGCAGATCCTCGTAGGCGGCGTAGGTGTTGCAGAATTCGGTCTGACCGCCGGTGTCGGCGAGCCGGACCGCCCGCAGGATCGCGGCCAGGTTCGGGTACGGCTGCACCGAACCGTCGAAATGCCAGAACATGGACCCCTTGAGGTAGTCGGCGCGCTGGTTGACCTCGGGGTCGAACGACACCTTGTAGATGCCGTCCTCGCCTTCGCCGTCCACCGTGGTGCCGAGGGTTTTCGCGATGGCGACCTGCTGCTGGTCGTCGATCGTCAAACCGCGGAACAGCACCACCCCGCGCTGGTCGAGCACCTCGCGGATGAATTCACTGGCTGATCCGCTGAGCAGGGTGTCGACGTCGGTGCGCAGTTCGCTGCCGATCCTCGGGGTGAGGTCGATGACCTCGACTTTCTCGGATACCGGATTCGTAGTCATCAACTCAACCTCGTCAGAATCATTGTGGCCGAATGCTTCACCCGCGGTTGCCGCCACAACTCCACCGCCAGTGACACCGTAATCAACGAATACAGCAGGTTCCGCAGGTTCGCGACGTCCTCGGGCAACGGTTCGTTGTAGTCGAATGTGTCGACATAGGCGACCGCGTCCTCGGCGTAGGGAAATACCGCGTCGTAGAAGGCGCGGATCTGCTCCATCGAACTGTTCACGCGTTTGACGTAGCGTTCGTGCCCATCCTCGATCGCCCATTCGGCGACCAGATGCTCCAGTTCGGCGAATTCGGCAGGCAGTAGCGCACTCATCGCTGGGCCGCCCGCTTCTCACCGGCGTCGACGTAGTCGCCGACGACCTTGTGGAAATGCCGCAGCAGGATCTCCTCGTCGTTCATCGTGAAATGGGTGAGGGCGCCGCTGTTGAGCATCGCCTGCAGACCTTCGGCGGGGCTGGCGTCCTCCAGGATAATGTCGTTGAGGAAGGTCACCGTCAGCTCCTGGCCCAACCGTTCCCGATGGGTGGTCGGGGGCTCGTAATATGCCTCGGTTTCGAAAATGTGCGAATGCGGTCCGGTGGGCCAGTGCGTGTGCACCGTGAAGCCGGACGCACCGAAGATCAGCACGAAGTTCGGGAAGAACTGGAACGAATCGAAGCCGTAGTTCTGGGCGCGGGTGGGATTCAACCCCGGCGGCATACCGCCTCGCCGCGTGCGCTTGTTCCACGGCCCGGCCGCACTGGCCTGCATGACACACTCGATCGGTTTGGAGTATGGCGTCTGCTTGGAGGGCTCGCCCGCGAACGAGAACGACCGATGCGGGCCGCTGATCGTGTAGGAGAGGGCGTCGGTGAACGGATTCGGTTTGTCCAGCGCCTCTTTCGCCTCCGCGGTGAGGTTCCCGAACGAGGAGGCGTGCAGATACGGCCCGTGATAGCTCTCGGCGAAACCGTCGAGGAAGATCTTCCAGTTGCACTGCAGTTCGGCGCGGAACCGGTATTGCTGGTGCGGACCGTCGAAGTCGTAACCTTCGAGGCTGCGGGCGTGCTCACCGAGATAATCGCGAACCGATTCGGTATTGGCGGGATTCAGGTTTACGAAGATGAATCCCTGCCAGACCTCACACTGGATTCCGGGAACCCGGCAGGCCTCGGCATCGAAGTCCAGCAGCAGATCCTGCCTGGTCGCCTTACGCAGGGAACCGTCCAGGTTGTATGTCCAGCCGTGGAACCGGCAGTAGAAGAACGGTGCCCGACCCTGCACCTCACGGAAGGGGTCGTCCTCCCAGAGCATCTTGTTCCCCCGATGCGGGCAGATATTGTGGAACGCCCGGATCACATCGTCCTTGCCACGCGCAATAATGATGGAGGTATTCAGAAATCCCATCTCGCGGGTGAAATAGCTGCCCGCCCGCGGCACGCGTTCCACGCGCCCCATATACAGCCAGGTCTTCTTGAAGACGTGCTCGCGTTCCTTTTCGTAGAATTCCTCGGAAACGCAGTCCTCGAGCGATACCGGACCGCGTCCGAGCTCGGGATACGCATCACTCCAATGTCCGCTCGCCGGCTTGGTGACCAGGGGTTCGGTATCCACAGCGCGCTCCTCATCGACCCGTCGACCCACGGTAACAGCCGCCCTACCGCCGGCACGGCAAAACGTATCCGGATCGGTCGATGGAAACGGCTGCCGCACAACGAGTCTTCACATCTACAGTGGTCCGATGGCGTCAGATGTGCACACCTGCCCGACCGTTCCGGCGTTGCTGCGCCGCGCCGCCGGCGAATTCGCCGACGATCGTTACGTCGTGATGCTGGATGAGCAGCTCACCTACCGCGACGCCGAAGCGAGGTCGGCCGCGATCGCTCGCCGGCTCCTGTATGCCGGGGTAGGGAAGGGGAGCCGGGTCGGGCTGCTGTTCACCAGCGGCGCCGAGTGGGTGGTGTGGTGGCTGGCGATCTGCCGCATCGGCGCGATCGCCGTCCCACTCAGCACGATGTATGCCCCGGGCGAGATTCGGAAGGTGTTGCGCCTGGCCGATATCGAACTGCTCATCGCCGCCCCTGCGGTGCTCACCACCGAGACCGCGACGATCCTCGAGTCCGCGCTGCCAGACCTTGCCGCCGCCGCGGCGGGGGCGCTGCAGCTTCCCGACGCACCCTATCTGCGTGAGATCATCCTCACCGGGGGCACCGACCGCCGCTGGGCGAGCCGGTGGAGCCCGGACCGGCCCCCAGTATCGGCGGAAATCCTGTCCCGCGTCGAGGACGAGGTGTCCGCGGCCGATCCGGTGATCATGATCCACACCTCCGGCTCGACCGCCGATCCGAAAGGTGTGCTGCATACGCACGGAACCCTGGTCCGGCAGACGAGTACGTGGGCGGGTGCGGTGCGTCAGGCCACCGGCGCCGATCGGGTCCCTCGAATCCTGTGCGCGATGCCGCTGTTCTGGGTCGGTGGAATTCTCGCGGTCACCGGGGCACTGCACGAACCGGCCACCCTGTTGCTGCTGCCGCGCCTGGATCCCGGCCCCGGGCTGGATTTGATGGAGCGGGAGAAGGCCACCGGCGTCATCGGGTGGCCGGCGTTCACCCAGCGTCTGCGCGAGCACCCCAGTTTCGGCGACCGGGATCTATCGAGTGCGCCGCTGCTGCGGGACGGTCCGCTCGACCTCGCGATGATCGGCGTCCCGGGCAAATACCCCTCGCACCGCAGCATGACCGAGACGGCGGGAAGTTTCGCCCACACCGAGACCCGGATCGTCGACGCGGACGGCCGCGAGGTCCCGGAGGGATCCGTCGGCGAACTGCATATCCGCGGTATCGGAGTGATGGCCGGATACAACAAGCGGGAACGGTCCACGGTCTTCGATGCCGACGGCTGGTTCCACACCGGCGACCTGGTGTATCGGAGCGCGGGGGATCCGCGCCTGTTCTATGTCGGACGCACCGGTGACATGATCAAACCGGCCGGCGCCAATGTCTCACCGCGGGAGGTCGAGGCGGTGATCGAGGCATTCGACGACGTCCAGCAATGCCTGGTGGTCGGCATCGAGCACCACACGCGCGGTGAGGAGGTGTGTGCCGTCGTCATTCCCGCCGATCCGGATCTGGATATCGAATCCCTCACCGCCCGAACCAGAGTCGAACTGTCCGCCTACAAGGTGCCCACCCGATGGGTCGTCACGAGCAGCCACCGGCTGCCGATCCTGCCCTCGGGCAAATTAGATCGCCGCCGCCTGCGCACCATGATCGCCGAGGGCGCGCTGGGGTGAAGCCGGTCCGTGGATGTCGCGGCACCGGAGCAGAGGTCGGTTATGACGAATCGCGGCGGCCGCGGAGCCGATCGCGTTCGAGGGTGAGCGCGGCATTGCTGTCGCGCAGGGCGCTGTTGGCGTCCTCGAGGTCGAGGATCCGCGCGATCGCCGTGAGGTTGATTCCCTCCCCGGCCAGGGCGGCGATCCGCGCGAGCCGCGCCAGGTCGTCGTCGCTGTAACGGCGGGTGCCCCCGGCGCTGCGGGCAGGGGTGAGCAGCCCGTGTTGTTCGTACAGGCGCAGCGAATGCGCGCCCATCCCGGCCAGCTCCGCCGCTACCGAGATCCCGTACACCGCCTGGCCGGGGCCGGGCCGGTGACCTCCGCCGGGATCAGGTAGGTGGTGGTCGTGTCGATCCAGCATCCTGCTCCTCCTTCTCGATGGCTTCAGATTACCTAAGACAGCCACTTGCACTCTCCTAGGTCGAGTGCTAAAACAAATCTAAGTCAGATGACAGAGATTATCTGAACCTCGAGTGAGAATGGAGTGAGTGGAGGTGGCGACCATGCTGATGCGCACCGATCCGTTCCGGGATCTGGATCGCCTGACCCAGCAGGTATTCGGCACGCCGGCGCGGCCAGCGGTGATGCCGATGGATGCCTGGCGTGAGGGCGATGAGTTCTACGCCGAGCTCGACCTGCCCGGTATCGATCCGGAGTCCCTGGACCTGGATATAGAACGCAATGTCGTGACCATCAAGGCCTCGCGCCCGGAGTTGGATCCCGAACGGTCGATGATCGCGGCGGAACGCACCCGCGGGGTGTTCAGCCGCCAGCTGTTCCTCGGCGAGAACCTCGATACCGATGCCATCCGCGCCGACTACCGCGACGGGGTGCTGCGTCTGGTGATCCCGGTCGCGGAGAAGGCCAAGCCCCGAAAGATCGAGGTCACCCGAAACCACGACGGACATCAGGCGATCAACGCCTGACCCGGCGGTATCACGCCAGGTGCTCGCGGTACCAGAGCGGGCCGCTCACCGCACGGACGTCGCCCTGATGCCGG
>JAFMQT010000067.1 GCA_017354515.1 Nocardia sp.
TGGAATCGCCAGGCGTCGGCCACGATGTCGGTGATCTTCGGCTGGGCCGGTGTCCAGCCGAGTTCTTGTTCCGCGTGCGCCGAGGACGTGTACAGGGCGGCCGGGTCCCCGGGACGGCGTAGCGCGATTTCGATGTCCAGGGCCCGGCCGGTGACCTCGCGGACGGCGTCGAGGACCTGCTTATTGCTGTAGCCGATACCGTTGCCCAAGTTGTAGATCCGGTGCTTGCCGGGCTCTATCGCGTCCAACGCGAGGAGGTGGGCCCGCGCGAGATCGGTCAGTGCGATGTAGTCGCGGATGCAGGTGCCATCCGGTGTGGGATAGTCGGCGCCGAACAGCTTGAACGTGCCGCCGGTGGCGGCGGCGTCCAACGCCAGGGGTATCAGATGCGTTTCGGGAGTGTGGCGTTCCCCGATCATCGTCCCGTCGGGGTTGGTGTGGGCGCCGGCGACGTTGAAATAGCGCAGTGACACCGCACCGAGCGAGCCGGCGCGCGTGTAGGAGCCGATGGCTTGGTCGACGGCCAGTTTCGTTGCGCCGTAGGTGTTTACCGGGCTCGTCGGCGAGTTCTCGGTCAGCGGCAATTCGACCGGGTCGCCATAGACAGCGGCAGTCGAGGAGAACACCAACCGTCCCACACCCGCGCCGTGTATCGCGTCGAGCAGAGCGAGGGAGGCGCGAGTGTTGTTGTCCCAGTGCCATCCGCATCCGGGATGCCGCATCGATTCCCCGGCCGCGATCAGACCCGCGAAGTGCAGCACCGCATCGTATCCGGCGTCGGGGGTGAGGATTTGGATGATGTCGTGGACGCGGCAGCGGACGAATTCGGCGGCGGCGGGCACCTGCCGGTCGTCGTTGCGGGACAAGTCGTCCACGATGGTGACCTGGTGGCCGTGGTCCAGGAGCATGTGGGCGACGGTGGCGCCGATATAGCCTGCGCCGCCGGTGACCAGAACCTTCACTTAGACCTGCACTTTCATGGCGAGGAGATGGTCGTGGATGGTGGTGCGGTGTTCTTGGAAGTACTGCCGCGGGCCCGGCGGCGGGGTCGTTCCGGTCCAGCCGGTGATCCGAGCCCAGGCACTCGGAACCACCGTAGCGACATCGGTACGATCCTCGGTCGCGACCCACGTGTGCGCGAGCACCCGGCCGAGTCGTTGCGCGATCTGTTGGTATTAGGCGACGATATGGCCGCTCGGGGTCTGCGAATAGGCGCTGAAGGCCACCGCGTCGGGGCGCGCGCGGCCGAATCGGGTATCGAACCGGCGGAACGCATCCTCGAGGTAGGACCAGAAACGGCCCGGGTCTGCGGGCCTGCCGAGCGGGTTTGTCCGCCAGGTCAGCTCCGAGCGCATCCGCTGGGCCACCTGTGGGGCCATCAGGGCTAGATCGTGATGCCGGTAGGCTCCATCGAGCATGGCAGTGGCGCGCAGCACCTTCATGCACAACCGGTTCACGGTGAGGTGGAATTCGACGGTCGCGTCGCCGTTGAACCAGCTCTCGGACAGGCCGGACCAGAACCAGCACATCACGTAGTACAGCAGAATCTCGTAAGCATCGCGTTCGTCCAACTGCACGCGCGTATGGGGTGGAACACCATGGCGGGTCAGCGGTACACCGATGTTCTTGAAATCGTGGCCGAGAGAGGTCGCCACAACGCGGTAGTCCCGTACCGACATCGACATCAATTCCACTGCGGGAAACAAGGTCTCAGCGAAACCCAGCACTTCTCGTAGCACAGTCGCCGACCGCTGCCCCCGGTGCACATACAGCAGGTCGATGTCGCTGAGCAGCGTCGGCTCACCGGTGCCCATGCGGGCGAAGCTCGGTTCGCCGCGAGCCAGCGACCCGCCGACGATGAGCCAGTCGCGGGCGGGCACCACAGCGCCCAGCTTGCGCAGTGAGTCCGCGACCTCGCGGGCGGCAAAGGTAAGCGCAGGGTCGGGACCTGGCAGGTTTGCGATGATTCGCCGTGCCAGAGTTGTTGTGTCCATCAGCTATCGCCCGATCTTCGCGGTCACCACATGTGGGCAGTAGATGCCGCAGATCGTGCACGGCTTGCCGTCGGTGAGCAGATCCTGTTGCAGGAAAACTTGATTGGCCAGGTCCGGATACATTGCGTGTTCCGCCTGGGTCGTCCAGGCGTTCGAGCGCCGGGCCCGGCTCATTGCTTCTTGGCGGGCGATCTCGGCAGCATTTCCGCGCCCCAGTTCGAGGGCGGTGATCGCGACGCGGGCGTTGCGGACCGCGTCTGCGGTATCCCCAGCGGTAGGCATGGCGTAGTGCTCGGCCTGAGTAATAGAGGCGAACATGTCGCCTCCGCAGGCGCCAGCAAGCAGCGGCGATACCGATGGTGTTGACGACCGAGTCCAACGACACCGCGTTGTCGATGACCATCGGACCGGCCAGCCACAACGGCGCATCACCGAGCGCTTCCTTGTAGGCGGGGATCAGCTCGCCGATGCGGTGCAACGGTATATGACCGCCGGATTCACACAGCACCTGCACCCCGCCGGCCAGGATTTGCTTGCGAACCTCTGCCAGCAGCCCGATCTCCGCCCACTTCATCTCGTCCCCGGCATCGGCTGTGGCCCCAGGCCTGAAGATGTCGCCCAGATCCACCACCACTTCCAACCTGCGGCAGATGTCGATAATGCCATCGAGGTATTCCAGCAGTGGATTGTCGCACCGGTGAATACGCATGTAGCGGTCGATCAGACCACCACCCCGCGAGGTGGTCGGCATTATCCGGTTCGAACATCTCATCATCTCCGCCAACACTGGGTTCATCCCGAAGTGGGCGAGTACGAAATCGACTCCACCGGCCAGGCCCTGTTCGAAGCGTTCGAGGAACTCGTTGCGGGACAGCTTCTTTCGTGGGTCTGTGAACAGGTCGTAGGTGACGCATGCCCCGAGCGGTACGCCCATGACCTCCTTGAGGTCGCGGCGCAACGCGAGCGCTTCGGGATTCGTGGTCAGGTCCATCACAGCGTCCGGCCGGGCCGCCAGGATCACGCTCATCGTCTGCACGATCTTGTCGCGGTCAGTGTCTTTCGGTCCCAACCCGATCAGGGCGCTGATCTTGCGACGGGTGCCGGCGCCGACCAGCAGCGGAGCGTAGCCGTCCTGTGTGCGGCTGGCGGCACTGCGCAGGAACACCAACTGCCCCGTCGTAACGGCGATGGCAGCGTCCTCCGGATCGAGTCCTTCAACGACACAGCTCTCTATGAACTGGGGGTCGGTAGTCAACGCGCTCATTCGATCGTTCCTTCCAATGCTGTTCCTCCGCAGTGGCATGCACTGATGACCCGGGGCGGCGATGTCAGGCTGGCCGCGGCAGGGAGGCGGCACAGGCCTCGAGCGAGTTCATCGATCAAGTCGGTGTAGCTGTCGCACAGTGCGCTCACATGCGCCCGCACGTTGTCGATCTCTTTGTCGCTCAGCATGATCGGAACCGCGTCGCCGAGGAGCGCACACCAACTCGCGAGCCGGTCGACCACCGCTCCGACCGTCTCGGCACGGAGTCGCGCGAACAGAGAGGGCGCCGGCGCGGCAGCCGAGACGAGCACGTCGATCACCGCAATTGCCGACCGGCGCCGCTGATCGACATCGATGATGCCGAAGCCGACCAGGCGCTCGCGGTGGAGTTCACCCAGTTCGCCGGCAATTTCGACGATGACGTCGGCGACCCCGGCGCCGGTTCCAATGAGCGGCAATCCGCGACATGCGTGTTCGAGGCGGGTCGCGCCGGGCAGACCCGTCGCATCGGTGTCGATTCGGCCCTCAGATTGGTCGCCGACGGCTATGGTCCCCATAACAAGGCACCGTACGAGCTCTAACATCCAAAAAGGGATAAAAAAATATCCTTTTCGGCGTGTACTGTGATTGTTATGAATCCCGACGAGTTGGTGCAGGGCATCGGCGCGAATATCCGCGCTTACCGCAAATCTGCCGGGCTCACTCAAGAAGCCCTCGCCGCAGCGGTCGGCAAATCCTTACCGTGGCTCAAGCAGATCGAGCAAGGCCGAACCAGCACCGATCGGCTAACCGACCTGATCAACATAGCCTCGGTCGTGGGAGTCGAACTGCCCGACCTGCTCGGCCGCCCGGTCGACACCCTCGCCCCCGGATACGCTCCTCGCCACGACATCGTCGACGCCGTCCGTGACGCCGTGCTACGCACAGCGGTGCCGATCAACGCTCCCGGCCACGATGTTCCCGATCTTGACGCGCTCTCGGAGCGGGTGTCCGGTGCCTGGACAATCTGGCACAACTCACCGACCGCGCACCGGGTACTCGGTGGTCTGCTGCCCGAGCTGATCATCGACGCCAACGCCGCGTACGTCGTCAACGATGACCGACGGTCCGCCGCCGCGACCCTAGCTGGTACCTGGCACATCACCCGGCAATGGCTGCATCACATTCCCGATGGCGACCTGGCTTGGGTTGTCGGCGAACGAGCGATGAACACCGCCCGCGAAGCCGACGATCCGCATTTGATCGCACTCGGCGCCTGGGCACTCTCGGCAAGCTACCGTCGCGCCGGACAACAGGAAGAGGCAACTCGGTTGTGCCTCAACGCCGCCGACGAGGTCAAAAGGCGCATCGACGCCTCCTCAGAAGAACGGCTCGACCTGTTGGCGGACTACGGGATGCTCCACCTGGCCGCGAGCGTGTCCGCCGCACAGTCCAACGACGACGGCCGAGCATGGGCGCTGCATAACGTCGCCGACGAAACAGCGCACGCACTGGGTGCACACATCGACCCCTGGACGATCTTCGGTCGCGGCAACGTCGACATCCACGGGCTCGCACTGCAGGCAGAGCTCGGCCGTGCCGACGCGGTCGTCGAATATTCCCGGCGCCTCAACCTGAATAGCGTACCGAGCGTCGAAAGGCGCTCCCGCGCAATGATCGACACCGCGCGTGGCCTGGTCCGCCGTCGTGAAGACGAGGGCGCGATCTTGGTGCTGCTGGACGCCGAAAATGCCAGCGCCGACGAAGTTCACCACTCCATCGTGGTCGGAGAGCTGTTGCGAGAACTGATCAACCGAGACAACGCCCGCGCCCGCGCCCACGTGCAGGGGCTCGCCAAACGATGCGGCATCATCCGGTGATCAACGCCTATCCAGCAGCCGAGGTACTGGCCACCGTCGCCGCCGAGCTCGAACAGCACGGACCGCCTGATCGGCTCCTGCGCCGGGCCGCCACCGGGATCGCCATTACCACGGCCGCCGAACTGCGCCGCCGCTACGGCCGAGTCAATGGACGCCACGTCACCCTGCTGGTCGGCACCGGAAACAACGGTGCCGACGCACTTCTCGCCGGAATCGCACTGCGCCGCCGTGGGGTTGCAGTCGACGCGGTGCTAGTCGGCGATACCGCCTACCAGCCTGGCCTGCACCGACTCTCGGCCACTGGTGGCCGCATACATGACGTACATGTCGACATTGCCTCATGTGCCGCAGTCTTCGCGACCACCGATCTAATCATCGACGGGATCGTCGGCGAAAACGGTCTGGCCGGCCTGACAGGTCGCGCTGAAGAGCTCGTCGCGGCACTGCCCCCGCAGTGCCCGGTCATCTCGATTGACCTACCCAGTGGAATCGACCCGGACACCGGTGAACTGCCGGGACCATATGTTCGAGCCACGATCACGATCAGCTGCGCCGCGCATAAACCCGGCGTGCTCTTGCCGCCCGCCGCGCACACTGCCGTCGGAGAGCTGGTCCTCGTTCCGGTAGGACTGCCTGAGATAACCGCGAGCCCCACGGCGCGCCGAATGGGTGACCGCGATATTGCGATGAACTGGCCGGTCCCGGACCGGGCGGCACACAAGTACCTGCGCGGCGTCCTCGGAATCATCGCCGGAAGCGACACCTACCCTGGCGCAGCAGTACTGGCGTGTATGGGTGCGGTCGAAGCTGCTGCTGCCGGGATCATCAGATTCATCGGGCCACCCGGCGTCACCAATCATGTCCTTGCGCGCGTGCCCGAGTCGGTTCCTGGGATCGGGCAGGTACAAGCGTGGCTACTGGGATCCGGCGTCGCCGATGACCGAGTCCAGGAAGCCGCTATCGACCAGGCACTCGGCTCAGGCCTGCCGTGCGTCGTCGACGCCGGCGCACTCGATACCTGCGTCCGCCGCCGCCTCGCCGGCGATCGGGCGACCACAGCCAACCAGATTCTCCTCACCCCGCACACCGGAGAACTGTCCCGGATGCTCACCGTCGTCGGGGCCGAAGCATCACGCGCCGAAGTCGAAGCTCGACCACTCCACCATGGGCGTGTGCTCGCCGCGGCGATCGATGCCACCGTTCTCGTCAAAGGCCCCACCACGATCATCGTGCCGCCCGCGGGACCGGTCGCCAGCCAAGCCGAAGCACCGCCATGGCTCGCAACGGCAGGCGCGGGCGACGTGCTCGCCGGAATCGCCGGGGCACTTCTGGCGGGTGGGCTATCCGCACTCGAGGCCGGTGAAATCTCCGCACACATCCACGGCCGTGCGGCTGCCGCAGCGCACCGAGCCCGCTGCTGCGGTCCACTCACCGCTACCGCCGTCGCTGACCACGTCGCCAGCGTTACGGGAGCTGTCCTGACCGACCGGCAGGCGAAACCTGTTGCGGCCGTGCGGGAACTCAAGGATTGCGACCGGTTGGGTGCGGGATAGCCGCCGCCGTGACGCCGAATCCGAAGTCTCAATGCAGTGACAGCGTGATCTCGTCGAACTCCGCCACCACACGCAACCGGCCGCCCATTGCCGCAATGTACGCCTCGAGAGTGCCCAGTTCTGTGTGAACCATGTCGCCACGCTCGATGCGGGAAACGCGAGTCTGGGTAACTCCCATGATCTTCGCGATCTCTTCTTGGGTGCGGTCCTGGTGCTTACGAACCTGAGCAAGACGGAAGGCCCGCTGGGCATCCAGTTCCCGCTGCCGCGCTTGTTCCAACTTCGCGGGGCTCAGCTTGGCCCTACTGCGCACGTCCTTCCAACTTGCAGCCTTTGCAACCATTTTCATTCCGTCGTGGATGCGCGAAGGGGCCGGGAGTACCCATCCCGGCCCCTTCTGGTTAACGAGTGGGAATCGAACCCACCACCGTCGGATTATCAGTCCGATGCTCTGCCAACTGAGCTATCGTCGGCCATCTGTGATCATCGAATCACGGATGTGGGTCATCGTAAGTAACCCCGTGCGTTGCCATTACGCCACAGCGGCACGAGAGAGCCGCCGCCGGGACTTGAACCCGGATCCCGGGGATGCGTTGCCGCACACCCGAATATCGTGTGATCGATGGTCTTGTGAAACTTGGAGCGAGAAACTCAGATTGTCCGCGGCCCTGGCAGCGCCCGCGTGATGAGACTGAACTTCAGATTCACCTTGTGCTCCATCCCCCGTGCGGGGGAGTTCGTGGCCCGGCTACCCGAACAGGTAGCCGAGAATCGCCCGGCCCGGCTCGACGTCGGTGACGGGCTGAGAGTTCGCCTCCTCCCGTGCGGTCCGCACCGCGTCGAGGAGCTTACCCAGCCGATCCGCGATATCGCCGACCTCCTTGGCCGGTAGGGCGCCCGAGAACTTGGTGGTGGTCCAGCGGCCCACCACCACATCCTCGTGATAAACCTGCACCTGCGCCGGATGCTTGTCGGTTGCCTCGGCCAGCACGTGGTTGCGCGGCACCTTCTTGGTCCGTACGGTTTGCGATGGCTCGGTCGCATAACAGTCGGTGACCTCGTCGAAGGACCACGCTTCCGCCGGATCCAGGGTCGGCAACTTGGCGACGAACTTCTTCAGCTCGCCGAGCTGCTTCTCCAGAAACAGCAGGTAGGTGACCGGGAGTTCACGGGCCAACACCACCCCGTCAACCACCAGATCGGCCTTGGCCGAACAGTTGACCGAATCCTTGGTGGCGGTGACGTCGAGCAGCCTCGTCAACGCAGCCCGCACATCGGCGATCACCTCACGCGCGCGCACCTGCACCCGCTTGGACTCGGCGGGCAGCTCCTCACCCATATCGTCCAGGGGGCGATACGTGCGCGAGATACCCGCGAGCAAGTCGGCCTTGCCCACCCGCTGAAACGCGCCGGCCACATCGGCGGCGGCTTGCGACTTGGCGCCCTTCTCGATGGCGATGAGTTGATTCAGCTTGGTGGACACCGCATTTCCCTCCTTCGGTCACTCGTTGCGAGCTCGGCAACAGTAGCCCATGACCGTTGAGCGCACCACCGAATATATTCGAGTGCGGTCACCCTGGCGGGTACAGACCGACGTGCAGGGTGGCCGCCCACTGGTGCACGATTTGCCGGCGGCGGGCCGAATCGTCGGTGAGGACGTCGGCCAGGCCGAGACCGCGGGCCAGGTCGAGGGTGGCTTGGACCAGGTGGTGGGCGACCGGATCGGAGTCGTCGACGCCCAGCGCCTCGACCGCGAGACGATGCGTTATCCGACCGAAGCGCGCCTCCAGGGGCAGAATTCGCGCACGGAGCGCCGGGTCGGCGGCGGCGTGGGTCCATACCTGCAGGGCGGCTTTGAACAGTGGGGTCGTATACGACTCGACGAGTTGCGACACCACTGCTTCGGTGTGTGCCGAACCCTGGGCACTGCCCGCGGACGCCGAACGCAGCGCCGCCGCTTCGGCTTTCGACTGCGCGATCCGGGTGTCGAACATGTACTCGAGGGCGGCGGTGATCAGGTCCTCGCGGGTCGGGAAATGATGCTGGGCGGCACCGCGCGAGACCCCGGCGCGTTCGGCGACTACCGCGACTGTTGCTGCCGCCCAACCAATTTCGGCCAAACAGTCGATGGTGGCTTCGAGGAGTCGCTGCCGGGTGGCGCGGCTGCGGTCCTGTTTGGGTTCATGCGTGGCGGTCATGACCGGTTCACTGTGCCCATCGCGGTGGTCGCTTCTCGAAGAAGGCCGTCATCCCTTCGAGCACCTCCGGGGTGCCGAAGTAGCGTCCCGAGCGCTGCGCCAATTCCTCGGCTGCGACATCGAATTCGGCGAGAATCGCGGCGTTCACCAGCCGCTTACTCTCGGCCAGGCCCTGCGGGGAGCCCTTACGCAGTTCGGTGCACAGCCGGGCGGTCTCGGCGGCGGGATCGTCGGCGGCGACGGTGATCAGCCCGATCCGCTCGGCTTCGGCGGCGTCGAACTTCTCCCCGGTCTGGAAGTAGCGGGCGGCCGCGCGCGAGGTCAGCCGGGGTAGCAGGGTCAGCGATATCACGAAGGGGGCCAGCCCCAATCGCGCCTCGGTGAGCGCGAAACTACTCGACGGCCCCGCGACCACGATGTCACAGGCGGCGACGATGCCCATCCCCCCGGCCCGCACATTGCCGTCGATCCGCGCGATCACGGGTTTGTGCAGTTCGACGAGATCGCGCAGCACGGCCACCATCCACTGGGTGCGGATATCGGCCGCAGCAGCGGGATCGGCGTCGAGCGCTTCCTTCAGATCCGCGCCGGCGCAGAAGGTGGTGCCGGTATGGGTGAGCACCACCCCGCGCGCCTGCTCGTCGGCGCCCGCCCGGCGCAGTCCGTCCAACAGTTCCCGAACCAGCTTGGCGGACAGCGCATTGCGGTTGTGCGGCGAGTCCAGGGTGAGTACGGCGAAACCGTCACTCAGTTCATAGTGCACGAAAGGTGTTTCGGCACCGGCTGTTTCACTCACGTATCTGCCTCCTCTCGGGGGACGGGCCGGTTCAGTAGGACCTGGGCAGTCCCAGCGAGTGCTGGGCGACGAAATTCAGGATCATCTCCCGGCTCACCGGTGCGACCCGGGCGATCCGTGCCGCACCGAGCATGCCCGCCAGGCCCACATCCACGGTGAGGCCGGAACCGCCGTGCGTCTGAATCGCCTGGTCCAGTGCCTTGATACTGGCCTCGGCGGCAGCGTATTTGGCCATATTGGCCGCCTCGGCGGCGCCGAAATCGTCACCGGCGTCGTAGAGTACGGCGGCCTTGCGCATCATCAGGGCGGCCAGTTCGAGCTCGATCTTGGACTGCGCCAGCGGATGCGCGATGCCCTGGTGCGCGCCGATCGGCGTCTTCCAGACCTGGCGTTCGCGGGCGTACTCGACCGCACGATCGAGGGCATAGCGGCCGACGCCGACCGCCATCGCCGCACCCATGATCCGCTCCGGATTCAGTCCCGCGAACAGCTGCGCGATCGCGGCGTCCTCTTGGCCCACCAGCGCCGTCGACGGCAGCCGCAGATCGTCGAGGAACAGGGTGAATTGGTTGTCCGGCTCGATGATGTCCATCTCCTGCCGGGTCTTGTGCAGCCCGGGGGTGTCGGTGGGGACGATGAACAACGCCGGCTTCAGATTGCCGGTTTTCGCGTCCTCGGTGCGCGAGACGATCAGCACCGCCTCGGCCTGATCCACACCGGAGATGAAGATCTTGCGCCCGTTCAGAATCCAATCGTCACCGTCGCGGCGGGCGGTTGTGGTGATCTTGTGCGAATTGGAGCCGGCGTCGGGTTCGGTGATACCGAACACCATTTTCGACGAACCGTCGGCCAGGCGCGGCAGCCAGTCCCGCTTCTGCGCCTCGGTCCCGTACTTGGTGATGATGGTGCCGCAGATCGCGGGTGAGACGACCATCAGCAGCAGGCCCGCACCCTGCGCCGACAGTTCCTCCATAACCAGCGACAGTTCGTAGATTCCGGCGCCGCCGCCACCGTATTCCTCGGGCAGGTTGACCCCGATGAAGCCGAGTTCTCCCGCCTCGTTCCACAATTCGTCCAGCGGCTGGTTGCGGCGCGCCTTGGGCGCGACATAGTCGCGATAGTTGTACTTGGTGGCCAGCTGGGATACTGCCGCACGCAGCAGCTTCTGCTCGTCGGTTTCGATGAAACTCATGAATTCTCCTGTGCTCGAATGCCGTTGCGTACTAATGCGCGGCATCGCCCGGGTCGGTCTCGGTGCCGACGACCGCGAGGACGGCGCCGACCTCGACCTGCTGCCCGGCCGTGACGTTCAGTTCTGTCAGCACACCGTCGGCGGGCGCGGCGACGGTGTGCTCCATCTTCATCGCCTCCAGCCACAGGATCGGCTGTCCCTTGACCACGGTGTCACCGGCCGCTGCGGCCAACCGGATCACCGAACCCGGCATGGGTGCCAGCAGGGACCCCTCGGCGACCTGGTCGGCGGGATCGCTGAAGCGCGGCAGTCGGCGCAGCGATAGCGGCCCCAGCGGCGAATCGACGGCCACCAGATCGCCGTAGCGGGCGATCTCGAACCGCCGGCGCACCGGACCCCGCGCCCCCGGAACACTCAGCACGACGACTTCCGGTGTGGCCTCGATCAATTCGAGCTCGTCGTGCCCCTCGACGCTGAGCCCCGAGCGGGTGAGACGATAACGCACCTCGTGCACACCCGAGGTCCGGCTCTCATACGACTTACGCTGCGGCTGCGAGGGCAGATTGCGCCAGCCACTGGGCAGCCCGCCACCGATCCGGGCCCGCGATCGGTTCGCCGCCGCGTCGGCCAGTGCCGCCGCGACGATCGACAGCGCCTCGTCTGCCTCGGAAAGTAGCGGCGCCGCGAGCTTTTCCAGGCCGTGGGTGGCGAAGAAGGCGGTGTCGGTGTCACCGCCCAGGAACGCCGGATGCCGCAGCACCCGGACCAGCAGATCGCGGTTGGTGACCAGGCCGTGGATGCGCGCCCGCCCAAGCGCGGTGGCCAGCAGATGCGCGGCCTCGTCCCGGGTTTCGGCGTAGGAGATGACCTTCGCGAGCATCGGGTCGTAGAACACCCCGACCGCCGAACCGTCCACCACACCGGAGTCCAGGCGCAGGCCCGGCTCGGTCAGGACACTGAATTCGGCCGTGTCCCCGCCGAATTCGATGCGGTGCACCGGACCACTCTGCGGCTGCCAATCCTGTGCCGGATCCTCGGCGTACAACCGCACCTCGATCGAATGTCCGCGCATCGGCGGCGGCGTCTGCGGCAGCCGATGCCCCTGCGCGATACGCAGCTGCAGCCGGACCAGATCCAGTCCGGTGGTGCATTCGGTGACCGGATGTTCCACCTGCAGCCGGGTATTCATCTCCAGGAAGTAGAAATCGCCCCGCTCGTCGGCCAGGAATTCGACCGTGCCTGCGCCCCGGTAACCGATCGCCTCCGAGGCCAGTCGCGCCGCCTCGAACAACTTCTCCCGCATCGAAGGAATGCGTTCCACCAGCGGTGAGGGTGCCTCCTCGACCACCTTCTGATGCCGCCGCTGGATCGAGCACTCACGCTCGCCCACCGCCCAGACCTGGCCGTGGGCATCAGCCATGACCTGGACCTCGATATGGCGACCGGTTTCCAGATAACGCTCGCAGAACACCGTCGGATCGCCGAAGGCCGACTGCGCCTCCCGCCGCGCGGCCTCGATCTGCTCGCCCAGTCGCGGCAACTCGCGGACCACTCGCATGCCGCGACCGCCGCCGCCCGCGGATGCCTTGATCAGTACCGGGAGCATATCCGCGGTGACCTCGGCCGGGTCCAGCTGGGTGAGCACCGGGACACCGGCGGCGGCCATCATCTTCTTCGATTCGACCTTCGAACCCATCTGTTCGATGGCCGCGGCCGGCGGACCGATCCACACCAGTCCGGCCGCGGTCACCGCCTTCGCGAATTCGGCGTTCTCGGACAGGAATCCGTAGCCGGGGTGGATGGCATCGGCCCCGGCGGCCAGCGCCGCCTCGATGATCAGATCGCCGCGCAGGTAGGTCTCGCCGGGGGTGTTGCCGGGCAGGCGGATCGCGGCATCGGCCTCTGCGACATGCGGGGATCGCGCATCCGCGTCGGAATACACCGCGGTGGTGGCGATTCCCATCCGCCGGCAGGTCGCGAACACCCGCCGCGCGATCTCGCCCCGGTTGGCCACCAGAACATTGGCGATCGGTGCGGTCATTATTTGTCCTCACATCCGGAAGACGCCGAAGCCGTCGGCGCCCTCGATCGGGGCATTGTGGATGGCCGACAACGCCATTCCCAGCACCGTGCGGGTATCGCGGGGGTCGATGACGCCATCGTCGTATAGCCGTCCGGACATGAACATCGGCAGCGATTCGGCCTCGATCTGCGCCTCGATCATCGCGCGCATGCCCTTATCGGCCTCCTCGTCGAACGGCATCCCCTTCGACTCGGCGGCGGCCCGGCCCACGATGGAGATCACGCCCGCCAGCTGCGCACCGCCCATCACCGCGGATTTGGCGCTGGGCCAGGCGAAGACGAAGCGCGGATCGTAGGCGCGGCCGCACATCCCGTAGTGGCCGGCGCCGTAGGAGGCGCCCATCAGCACCGAGATATGCGGGACCTTCGAATTCGAGACCGCGTTGATCATCATCGCGCCGTGTTTGATGATGCCCTTCTGCTCGTACTCCTTGCCGACCATGTAGCCGGTGGTGTTGTGCAGGAACAGCAGCGGGATATTCGATTGGTTGGCCAGCTGGATGAATTGCGCGGCCTTCTGCGACTCCTCGGAGAACAGTACGCCGCGGGCATTGGCCAGGATGCCGACCGGATAGCCGTGCAGCTCCGCCCATCCGGTCACCAGGCTGGAACCGTACAGCGGCTTGAACTCGTCGAAATCGGATCCGTCCACGACCCGGGCGATGACCTCGCGCGGATCGAACGGAACCTTCAGATCGGTGGGGACGATGCCGAGCAATTCCTCGGGATCGTGCAGCGGCTCGATGACTCCTGCCCGGGGCGCCGGACCCTGCTTGGTCCAGTTCAACCGGCGGACGATGGAACGCCCGATCCGGATCGCGTCCTGTTCGTCGGCGGCCAGATAGTCCGCCAGACCCGAGGCACGCGCGTGCATTTCGGCGCCGCCGAGCGATTCGTCGTCGGACTCCTCACCGGTGGCCATCTTGACCAGCGGCGGTCCGCCGAGGAAAACCTTGGACCGTTCCTTGATCATGACCGTGTAGTCGGACATGCCCGGAATGTAGGCGCCGCCCGCGGTGGAGTTTCCGAAAACCAGTGCGATGGTGGGGATTCCGGCTGCCGACAGGCGA
>JAFMQT010000315.1 GCA_017354515.1 Nocardia sp.
GGAAGTAACCCGTGACCGACCTTCCCGAGGACCTTCGCTACACCGCCGAGCACGAGTGGGTGCGTTCGCTCGCACCGACCCGGGTGCGGGTGGGCATCACCGATTACGCGCAGTCGCAACTTGGTGATGTGGTGTTCGTACAACTGCCGGCGCTCGATACCGCGGTATCGAGCGGTGAGTCCATCGCCGAGGTCGAATCGACCAAGAGCGTATCGGAGATATACGCCCCGTTGAGCGCGAAAGTCGTTGCGGTCAACGAGGTTCTGGACGCCGCGCCGGAGTCGGTCAACACCGACCCCTATGGCGAGGGCTGGATGTTCGAACTGGAGGTGGACGACGCCGCCGCATTGGAAACCACGCTCGGTGGCCTGCTGGATGCGGCAGGTTACCAAGGAGTTATCGAGGGCTGAGTCAGCCTTCACAGTTCTACCTGCACGGGCACGCCCGGGCAGGGTACGGTCAACACCAACAGATGTGCCGGCGCCCGGTGCCGGGAACTCTGCGTGAGCATGCCGGTGACATCTTCCCAGCGCGACAGCCGGTCGCGCGGGACGACGGCAGTGACGGCAGAGTGATCAGGACAGGCGCCGGATACCGGTACGGATAATCGGTTCGAGGAGGAGAGCAAGGGTGAGCGAGAACAAAGACCCGGGTTACGGGGAGAGCGCGGCCGAGACCACATCGGTGTTCCGCGCTGACTTCCTCAACGAGGTCGACGCGTCGCGCTCCGGCGAGCAAACCGGCGACCAGTCGGTGCAAGGGGTCGAGGGGTTGCCCGCGGGTGCTGCCCTGCTGGTGGTCAAACGCGGACCCAACGCGGGTTCGCGGTTCCTGTTGGATCAGCCGACCACATCGGCGGGCCGGCATCCCGACAGTGACATCTTCCTCGACGATGTCACCGTCTCCCGCCGACACGCCGAGTTCCGCCAGGACGAGGACAGCTTCCAGGTGGTCGATGTGGGTAGTCTGAACGGCACCTACGTCAACCGTGAACCGGTGGACTCCTCCGAACTGCAGAATGGGGACGAGGTACAGATCGGTAAGTTCCGCCTGGTATTCCTGACCGGCCCCCGGGTCGGCGAGAGCGCGTAACAGCGAAAGCGAATCCACCCATGACTGGCGCAGCGGCACGCAATTGGTCTCGTGCGGGGATGTCGATCGGCTCCGTGCTGGATCTGCTGCGTCCGGACTTCCCGGATGTCACCATCTCGAAGATCCGCTTCCTCGAATCCGAGGGGTTGATCCACCCGGAGCGCACGCCTTCGGGGTATCGCAGATTCTCCATCGCCGACGTCGAACGTCTGAAGTTCGTGCTGACCGCGCAGCGGGACCAATATCTGCCGTTGAAGGTGATCAAGGAACAACTCGAAGCGATCGACCGCGGCGCGGCGACCCTGGGCGTGCGCGAGGCGCGCGCCCGCGCCGACGCCGTCGGTATGGACGGCTCGGGGCGTGTGCCCGAGTCCCCTCCTACCGCCGGATCGGGGGCCGCCCGTCGCCTGGGCGTGGTGTCGGGTGAGGTGTCGCCCGAGGAACTGCGCACCGAGCACGAAACCCGCATCACCCGTGCCGATCTGCTCGAGCGGGCCGGTATCGATGAGAAATTCCTGACCGATCTGATCCGGGCCGGCCTCATCGCCCCCGGTGCCGCCGGATTCTTCGATCCGGAAGCTGTCACCCTGGCGCGCACCGCGCGCGCCATGAGTGAATTCGGTTTGGAGGCACGGCATCTGCGGGCCTTCAAACTCGCGGCCGATCGCGAGGCGGCGATGGTCGCCCAGATCGCCGCGCCGATCGCCAAGAGCCGTGACGCCGACGCGCGCGCTCGCGCCGAGGAGACGGTTCGCGAGTTGGCCGCGCTGTCGTTGACCTTGCACAGCAGCTTGGTGAAAGCGTCGGTGCGTGCCTCTCTCGGTGGCTGAAATCTTCGCCTAGACTCGGTGATACGGCCTGCCCGGCCGGGCTCGTACGGGCGGTCGGCGAGTTTATGGGAGGCCAGTGCGATGAGTGAAATGCGTGTAATCGGCATCCGGGTCGAGCAGCCCCAGAATCAGCCCGTGTTGCTGCTTCGTGAGGAGTCCGGCGAGCGGTATCTGCCGATATGGATCGGCCAGGCCGAGGCGACCGCCATCGTGCTCGAGCAGGAGGGCGTCACGCCGGTCCGGCCGCTGACACACGATCTGATCAAGATCATGATTCATGACCTCGGCCACACCTTGAAAGAGGTGCGGATCGTGGATCTGCAAGAGGGCACCTTCTACGCCGATTTGGTTTTCGACAATGACGTGCGGATTTCGGCGCGACCGTCGG
Source organism: Nocardia sp. (assembly GCA_017354515.1). Taxonomy (GTDB): domain Bacteria; phylum Actinomycetota; class Actinomycetes; order Mycobacteriales; family Mycobacteriaceae; genus Nocardia. Next base: position 2,311 of record JAFMQT010000315.1, read on the forward strand.
ATTCGGTGGCCATCGCGTTGCGGGTCGGTTGCCCGATCTACGCCGAGGAACCGGTACTCGAAGAAGCCGGGCTGGTGATGCCCGACGAACGCGAGGATGAGGTCGAGAAGTTCAAGGAATTTCTCGAATCCGTGTCGCCGGACGATTTCAAAGCCACGGATAGCTGAATATCAACTATGGTGGGTACAGCGATACGCTCCTCCGGAAACTGTGGCCTATACCTCACCTAGAGGTTGAAAAACACGCCGCGCGCGGAGTTTGGTTCTGTGCCCGTGCTGCCGAGACAATCGATACAAGAAATCGAGCGAGTAGCCTCGACAGTTAGGCCGTTGTTCTTCTTCGGCAATGCAATGAGGGAGTAGCAGTGGTAGACCGACCGCAGCAACCAGAACCAGATCCCAGACCCGCCGCAGCGGTCGTACAGCCAGGACTGTTCCCTGACGACACCGTTCCCGATGAGTTGGTGGGCTACCGGGTTCCCAGCGCATGTCAGGTCGCCGGTATCACCTACCGGCAACTGGACTACTGGGCTCGTACGGGCTTGGTGGTGCCGTCCATCCGCAGCGCGACGGGCTCGGGTAGCCAGCGTCTGTATTCATTCAAGGACATTCTGGTCCTCAAGATCGTCAAACGTTTACTGGACGTGGGGATATCCCTGCAGAACATCCGCATCGCGGTCGACCACCTGCGCAGTCGCGGGGTCGAGGATCTGGCCGGGATCACCCTGTTCTCCGACGGCACCACCGTCTACGAGTGCTCTTCCGCGGAAGAGGTCGTCGACCTGCTGCAGGGCGGTCAGGGGGTGTTCGGGATCGCGGTCAGCGGGGCCATGCGCGAGCTCACCGGCGCGATCGCCAACTTTCCGGCCGAACGCGCCGAAAGTACCTCCGCGAGCGAACGTCCCGAGGACGAACTGGCCTTCCGCCGCAAGGTTCGGGAGAACCGCAAGATCGGCTAGGCCGGGGCGGAAATGCCGGTGACCCGTGCGTTCGCTTAGACTGGTCGCTGCGTCGTAACCGTGCGGGAGAGTTCCGGGTACACCCCGGACGCCGAAGGAGCAGCACCTCCCCGTCAATCTCTCAGGCATCAGGGACCGTACGGAGCCAGGCGCCTCTGGAAAGTGATCCCCGCGAGCAGTCGCGGGGCATCCGCCGATGGGGAAAGGGACGTTCGCGCCCCGAATCTCTCAGGCTCCGCGACAGAGGGGGAGGGCCGCTGTCGAACGGGTATCCCGCGATATCCATCGACCCGCCCGACCGGGAGTTGCCGTGAGCCGTAGTTTCGCAGACCGCCACATCGGACCCGATGCCGCCGAATTGGCGCATATGCTCGGCGTCCTCGGTGTCGAATCCACCGACGAGCTGGCCCGCCGCGCGATTCCCGCGAGCATCCTCGACGCGGCCGCCGGCAACGGCCTGGAGGCGCTGCCGCCCGCGGTCTCCGAACACGACGCGCTCACCGAACTGGCCGGTCTCGCGCACTCCAACACCGTCGCGACCTCGATGATCGGGCTCGGGTACTACGACACGCTGACCCCGCCGGTGCTGATCCGCAACCTGCTCGAGAATCCGGCCTGGTACACCGCGTACACGCCCTATCAGCCCGAGATCAGTCAGGGTCGGCTGGAGGCGTTGCTGAACTTCCAGACCATGGTCTCGGATCTGACCGGCATGCAGGTCGCCAATGCCTCCATGCTGGACGAGGCGACCGCGGCCGCCGAGGCGATGGCGTTGTTGCGGCGGGCCAACCGCACCAGCACCTCCGCGCGGCTGGTGGTCGACACCGATCTGTTCCCGCAGACCCGGACCGTGCTGGCCACCAGGGCCGAACCGCTCGGCATCACCCTGGTCGAGGCCGATCTCGGTGCCGGGGAATTACCCGACGGGGACTTCTTCGGTGTCGTACTGCAGACACCGGGCGCTTCCGGCCGGATTCCCGATCCGGCCGACCTGATCGCCGCCGCGCACGAGCGTGGCGCACTGGTCGCCGCCGGCGCCGATCTGCTCGCCCTCACCCTGATCACACCGCCCGGGGAGCAGGGGGCGGATGTGTGCTTCGGGACCACGCAGCGCTTCGGGGTGCCGATGGGCTTCGGCGGACCGCACGCCGGATATCTCGCCGTGCGTAGCGCTTTCGCGCGTCAGTTGCCGGGGCGGCTGGTCGGCGTATCCAAGGACGCCGACGGCACGACCGCCTATCGGCTGGCATTGCAGACCCGCGAACAGCACATCCGGCGGGAGAAGGCCACCTCCAATATCTGTACCGCGCAGGTGCTGCCGGCGATCGTGGCCGCGATGTACGCGAGTTACCACGGCGGCGACGGTTTGCGCGAGATCGCTCGCCGGGTGCATCGGCAGGCCGGGAAATTGGCCGCGGCGCTGGGGGATTCGCTGGTGCACGACAGATTCTTCGATACCGTGCTGGCGCGGGTGCCGGGAGAAGCGGAGGCGATCGTCGCCAAGGCCGCGGGCCGGGGTATCAACCTGCGACTGGTCGACGCCGACCACGTATCGGTGGCCTGTGATGAGGCCACCACCGACGCACATATCGCGGCGGTACTGGACGCGTTCGGGCGGGTCGCGGCCGAACCGGTCGGCGCGGGGATCGCGAACCGCACCTCACCGTTCCTGACCCATCCGGCGTTTACCCGCTACCACACCGAGACCGCGATGCTGCGGTACCTGCGGCAGCTGTCGGACAAGGATATCGCGTTGGACCGCAGCATGATTCCGCTCGGTTCGTGCACCATGAAACTCAATGCCAGCGCCGAGATGGAGCCGATCACCTGGCCCGGATTCGCGCGGCTGCACCCCTACGCACCGCTGTCGGATGTCCCCGGCATGCTGCGGGTGGTCGAGGATCTCGAGGGCTGGCTGTCCACGGTGACCGGATACGACCGGGTGAGCCTGCAGCCCAACGCCGGAAGCCAGGGCGAATACGCCGGCCTGCTGGCCATCCGGCGCTACCACCTCGACCGCGGCGACACCCACCGCGACACCTGCCTGATCCCGTCGAGTGCGCACGGCACCAATGCCGCCTCGGCCGCGATGGTGGGCTTGCGCGTGGAGGTCGTGAAATGCCGCGACAACGGTGATATCGACCTGGACGATCTGCGGGCCAAGATCGCCGATCACGCCGAGCGGCTGGCCTGCATCATGATCACCTACCCGTCCACCCACGGCGTCTACGAGCATGAGGTCGCCGAACTGTGCGCGCTGGTCCACGATGCCGGCGGTCAGGTCTATGTGGACGGCGCGAACCTGAACGCGCTGGTGGGCCTGGCGCGGCCGGGACGATTCGGCGGCGACGTCTCACATCTGAACCTGCACAAGACCTTCTGCATTCCGCACGGCGGCGGCGGTCCCGGCGTGGGGCCGGTCGCGGTGCGCGAACATCTGGCCCGGTACCTGCCGGGGGATCCGCTCGAATCCGGTTCCTATGCGGTATCGGCGGCGCGCTACGGTTCG
>JAFMQT010000316.1 GCA_017354515.1 Nocardia sp.
ACCCCCCGTCGACGCGGAGCCCCGCACGGGCCGCGAATCCCGCGCCGCCGAGGACGATTCGTACACCGCCGTGCGGCGCGAGGGCGAGATCCAGCAGACCCTGCTCGAGCAGATGGGCGGAATCAGCGGCCTGATCTACTCCACCCTGCCGGTGGTGGTTTTCGTCCCCGCCAACGCGCTGTGGGGATTGACGGCGGCCATCTGGTCCGCCCTCGGCACCGCGGCCGCGGTGCTCGTCTGGCGGCTCATCCGCCGTACCCCGATCCAGCCGGCGATCTCCGGATTCATCGGGGTCGCGGTGTGCGCGCTCATCGCCCACCGCACCGGAACGGCCAAGGGCTACTTCCTGTTCGGCATCTGGTCCAGCCTGGCCTACGCTGGGGTCTTCCTGATCTCACTGCTCATCCGGTGGCCGCTGGCCGGGGTCATCTGGGGGGTACTCAACGGGCACGGCAACCAGTGGCGCGGTGATCGCCGGGCACTGCGCCTATACGACCTGGCGACCGGGGTCTGGGTGCTGGTGTTCGGTGCCCGGTTCCTGGTGCAGAACCATTTCTACGACACCGACAGCACCGGCTTGCTGGCCACGGCCCGGATCGCGATGGGCTGGCCGTTGACGGCCGTCGCGCTGCTGGTGACCGTCTGGGCGGTTCGTCGCGCCGGACACGCACCGGCCTCTGCCGACTAGCGGCCGGCAACCGGGGGTGGGGTGATGCCACCCCTGGGGTGTCTGTTTCCGAGGTGAGATTCGTCGCACGATCGTGAGTAGAAAGCGATCGTAGGAGGATCCACCGTGGTTATCGACGACGACCCGGCCGTATCGGAGCGCCAGGCCAGGGGAGCCGGCTTGCGTCCGGAGCGTCCGGCGGCCACCGGATCCGACAGCCGGCGGGCGTCCGCCGAACTGGATCGGCTCATCGGGCCCGCCGCGGCCGGGGATCAGCGCGCGGTGAACGACATCATCCGGATTGTGTACCCGCTGATGCGCCGGTACTGCTACGCCCGGGTGGGCTCGGGGGGCGGACCGCAGGTGTCGGCGGAGGACATCGCTCAGGAGATCTGTATCGCTACCGTCGCCGGCATTCCGCGCTATCGGGACCAGGGCAAGAGTTTTCTGGCGTTCGTCTACGGGATCGCCGCCAACAAGGTGGCCGACGCCTTCCGCCGGGCCCAGCAGCAGCATTCGTTCCCGATGGCCGAACTCCCCGAAACCGCCTCGGCCGCAGCCGGTCCCGAGGAACTGGCGCTGACTTTCGAAACGCGCCGGACGGCCGCCGAATTGATGAAGATCCTGGCCCCCGCGCATCGGGAAGTGCTGGTGATGCGGATCGTGCTCGGGTGGACGGCGGCACAGACCGCCGAGGCCATCGGGACCAGCCCGGGTGTCGTGCGCGTGATGCAGCATCGCGCCCTGCGCAAGCTGCGCGCGCACATCACCGACACCGCCTGATGGGAGGTGGCCGGAGGTGGTAGCGGAGCGTCACCACGCAGGCCGCGTCGCATCAGGCTCAAACCGACGCCGCCTGATGGGCGGTGGCCGGAGGTCTACGCCGGCGGGGCGGCCGACGGTTCGGTGACCAGGCTGTGGCGCAGTTCCTCCTCGGCCTCCACCGCCGCGACGAAGAGCAGTTCGTCCTCACCCTCGAGCGGATCGTCGGGTTGGGGGACGATCACCCGTCCGCCGCGCAGGATCGTCACCAGCGCGACATCGCGAGGCAGCACCAGGGTGCTCACCGCGCGACCGGCCAGCGCGGTGTCGGTCGGTAGCGTGATCTCGACCAGATTGGCCTGTCCTTGGCGCAGCGTCATGAGCCGGACCAGATCGCCCACCGAGACCGCTTCCTCGGCGAGCGAGGCCAGCAGGCGCGGGGTTGATACCGCCACGTCGACGCCCCACGCGTTGTCGAACAGCCATTCGTTGCGGGGATCGTTGACCCGCGCCACCACGCGCCGCACGCCGAACTCGGTCTTGGAGAGCAGGCTGAACACCAGATTCGCCTTATCGTCACCGGTGGCCGCGATGACCACCTCGTAATCCTGCAGCTGCGCCTGCTCGAGCAGGTCGAGCTCGCAGGCGTCGCCGTGCACCCAGGTGGCGGAGGGTACCGAGGATTCCTCGATGTTCTCCAGGTGACGTTCGATCAGCGCGACCACATGACCGCCCCGTAGCAACTCCTGGGCAATCGATCGGCCGACGGCGCCGGCACCGGCGATGACTACTTTCACGACTGGTCCTTGTTCGACGGTGCGGCGGCTGCGAGGGCGAACGCCTCGCCCAATTTCTCGGAGGTGGCGGCGATATAGACGGTGTCGTCGGCTTGCAACACGGTCTTGTTGGTGGGCAGCAGCGCCTGCCCGAATCGGATCAGTACCGACACCCGGACCGGGATCTCCGCTTCCAGATCGCGCACGGTGCGCCCGTACCAGTCCTCGTGCAGGGCCAGTTCGGTAACCGAGGCCGTCCCGGTGGGATCGCGCCAGGTGGTGGAGGTTTCGTCGCCGATCAGCGCGCGCAGGAACCGGTCGGTGGTCCAGGGCACGGTGGCGATGGTCGGGATGCCGAGGCGCTCGTAGACCGCGGCCCGCTTGGCGTCGTAGATGCGGGCCACCACCCGTTCCACGCCGAAGGTCTCGCGGGCGACGCGCGCGGCGATGATGTTGGAATTATCACCGCTGGACACCGCGGCGAGGGCGCCGGCGCGTTCGATTCCGGCCCGGATCAGCACATCTCGATCGAAACCCACGCCGGTCACCCGCTCACCGGGCAGTTCCCGGCCCAGCCGCAGGAAGGCACCGGGATCGCGATCGATCACCGCGACCTCATGGCCCACGCGCACGAGCGAGCGGGCCAGCGAGGAACCGACTCGGCCACATCCCATGATCACTACGTACACCGTGTTCAACCCCAATTCCCGACGCAACCGTGGTGTGCGGCCTGGCTTCTTCGGTGAACCGTACCCGTTGACGGTTCCCCGCTGCACTTTCCCCGGACCGGCGTTATCCAAACGCGAGTGAACCACGGGCTATGTCACAGGAGGGCATGCCCTTATGCTGTGCCGAGTGTCGAAGTTGACGACGGCCGTCAAGCGAATGGTGGTCGGCCGCCCATTCCGAAGTGACTCCCTCGGGCATACTCTGCTGCCCAAGCGGATCGCCCTGCCCGTCTTCGCCTCCGACGCCCTGTCGTCGGTGGCGTACGCGCCCGAGGAGATCTTCCTCGTGCTGTCCACGGCGGGTCTGTCCGCCTACGTCTACGCACCCTGGATCGGGGTGGCGGTGGCGGCGGTGATGGCCGTCGTGGTCGCCAGTTATCGCCAGAACGTGCACGCGTATCCCTCCGGCGGCGGCGACTACGAGGTGGCCACGGTCAATCTGGGCCCGATGGCCGGGCTGACGGTCGGCAGTGCGCTGCTGGTCGACTATGTGCTCACGGTGGCAGTGTCGATCTCCTCGGCGGCCTCCAACATCGGTTCCGCGGTGCCGTTCGTGGGCACCCACAAGGTGCTGTTCGCGGTCGCGGCGATCGTGTTGCTGACCGCGATGAATCTGCGCGGTATCCGCGAATCGGGTACCGCGTTCTCGATTCCCACCTACGGCTTCATGATCGGCGTTTTCGTGATGCTGGTCTGGGGTGGGGTGCGGCTGTTCGTCCTGGGCGATCATCTGCACGCCGAGTCGTCCGGATTCCACCTGTCCGGCAACGAATCCCATTTGCAGGGCATCGCGTTCGCGTTCCTGATCGCGCGCGCCTTCTCCTCCGGTTGTGCCGCGCTGACCGGTGTCGAGGCGATCAGCAACGGCGTGCCGGCCTTCCGTAAACCCAAGTCCCGCAACGCCGCGACCACGCTGCTGATGCTCGGCGCCATCGCGGTCACCTTGCTGATCGGCATCATCCTGATGGCGCGCAAGCTCGGTGTGGTGTTCGCCTCCGACGCGGCGGACCTGATCGGGGCCCCGGCCGGTTACGAGCAGAAGACGCTGGTCGCCCAGCTGGCCGATACGATTTTCGACAATTTCCAGCCCGGCTTCTACTACATCACGATCGTCACCGCGCTGATCCTGGTGCTGGCGGCCAACACCGCCTTCAACGGCTTCCCGGTGCTGGGTTCGATCCTCGCGCAGGACCGGTTCCTGCCCCGGCAGTTGCACACTCGCGGTGACCGGCTGGCGTTCAGTAACGGCATCCTGTTCCTGGCCGGCGCCGCGATCGCGTTCGTGGTGCTGTTCGGGGCCGAGGTGACCCGCCTGATCCAGCTCTACATCGTCGGGGTGTTCGTCTCGTTCGTGCTCAGCCAGACCGGCATGTTGCGGCATTGGACGCGGTTGCTGCGCACCGAGACCGATCCGGCGACGCGGCGGCGGATGCTGCGTTCGCGGGTGATCAACGCGATCGGCCTGACGATGACCGGCGCCGTGCTGATCATCGTCCTGATCACGAAATTCCTCGCCGGGGCGTGGATCGCGATCGTGACCATGTCGGCGATCTTCGTGCTGATGCGGATGATCCGGCGGCACTACGACGCGGTCAGCCGGGAACTCGAGGATCAGGAGTTCACCGGGGTGCTGCCCAGCCGCACTCATTCGATCGTGCTGGTGTCCAAACTGCATCTGCCGACGCGCAGGGCGCTGGCCTACGCGCGCGCCACCCGCCCGGACACACTCGAGGCGGTCACCGTCAATGTGGACGAGCCCGATACCCGGGACCTCGTCCGCGAATGGGGCGACAGCGATATCCCGGTGCCGCTCAAGGTGATCGAATCGCCGTACCGTGAGATCACCAAACCGGTCGTCGACTACGTCAAGCGGGTACGCAAGGATTCACCTCGCGATGTGGTGACCGTGTTCATCCCCGAATATGTGGTCGGGCATTGGTGGGAACAGGTGCTGCACAACCAGAGTGCGCTGCGGCTCAAAGGCCGGTTGCTGTTCGAGCCCGGTGTGATGGTGACCAGTGTGCCGTGGCAGTTGAGTTCCTCGGCCAAGGCGCGGCGGCCCGAGGTGGTCAACGCACCCGGTGCGGTGCGGCGCGGATTCGAGGAACAGGTGTGAGCACGGGGCCGAACTGGTTCGGCAGCACCTTCGAGGTGCGGCTGGGCGCGCCGGGGCACGGTGGATTCTGCATCGCCCGGCACGAGGGACGGGTGCTGTTCGTCCGGCACGGTCTGCCCGGGGAGTTGGTGAAGGCGCGGGTGACCGAGGATCGCGGCGGCGCCTTCTGCCGTGCCGACGCGATCGCGATCATGGAGCCGTCCGCGGACCGGGTGGATCCGCTGTGCCCGGTATCCGGGCCCGGGGGCGCGGGCTGCTGCGATTTCTCCTTCGCGACCCCCGAGGCGCAGCGCGCGCTGAAGGCGTCGGTGGTGGTCGAGCAGTTGCGCCGGGTGGCGCACTGGGACACCGAGGTCGTCGTCGAACCGATTCCGGGCTCCGGTGATCTGGGCTGGCGTACCCGGATCAGATTGGCCGTGGACTCGCACGGCCGGGCCGGCGTGCATCGGCATCGCGGCAGTGAGGTGATCGCGGATCTGCGCTGCCCGCAACCGGTTCCCGGTGCCGTGGCCGGTATCGCCGAGCGGACCTGGACACCCGGCGGCGAACTGGTGATCGCGGTGGACGACGAGGGCCGGCGCCACATCGTCGAACTGGCGCCCCCGGCGTTGCCGGCCCGGCGCGGCGGCGACCGCGATATCGCCGCGGCCCGTCGTGCGGCCAGTCGCGCCCCGCGCCCGGAAACGATCGCCGAGGGTAGCGGGCGTGCGGTGCAGCGGG
>JAFMQT010000068.1 GCA_017354515.1 Nocardia sp.
CGGACGTCGTAACCGGTGGTGCGCCCGCCGAGCCGCTTGGCGGTGGCCAGGGCCTGCAGACCGGCCACCCCCACGCCCAGTACCAGCACGGTCGCGGGCTTCACGGTGCCCGCGGCGGTGGTCAGCATCGGGAAGAACCGCGTGGATTCCGAGGCGGCCAGCAGGACCGCCTTATAACCGGAGACATTGGCCTGCGAGGACAATGCGTCCATCACCTGCGCGCGGGAGATTCGCGGAATCGCCTCCACCGCGAAGGCCCGCACGCCCGCGGTCTCCAGGGCGCCGATCTTGTTGTCCGCGTTGCGCGGTGCGAGAAAGCCGATGAGAGTCTGGCCCCTCGACAGCTTGGCGACCTCGGCGTCGCTGGGCGGGGCCACCTTCACCACCACCTCCGCCGACCACGGATCGCCGATGGTGGCGCCGGCCTCGAGGTAGGCGGCGTCGGGTATTAGCGCCCCGCCGCCGGCGCCGGCTTCCACGACGACCTCGGCGCCCCGCTTCACCAGACTGGGGATGATCTTCGGTACCAACGCGACACGTCGCTCACCGGCACCGGTCTCAGCGACCACGCCGATACGCGTGCGTTGCGAAGCGCGGACCTCGTCCGCGCCCTGCGTTGTTTCCACTGGTCAACTTCCTTACTCGTCACGGCAGCTGGCCCCCCGAGGTCCGGGTGGGCCGCTCGTATCCGGGTCGGGCACAGCGAAACCTACTATGGTGTAGGAATTCTGACAATTTGCGCAACTGTACCCGGCCCGGCGGCGAGCCTAGTCGAGATCAATATCACATCGCACCATCCGGATTGCCCGCAATGACCGGCTCGGCGAATATCGGCCGGGGTATGCCCAACCGGGCTCGGGAAAGTAGTGTCGGCGCTGTGAGTGGCTGTATCTTCTGCCGGATCGTGGCGGGCCAGGCTCCGGCGACCCCGGTCTACGAGGACGAACGCATCTACGCGTTCCTCGATATCCGGCCGATCACTCGCGGCCACACCCTGGTGATCCCCAAGACTCACGCCGCCGATCTCGATGAACTGGACGCCGAATTGGGTGCCGAACTGTTCCGGGTAGGCCATCGGATCGCCAAGGCGCTGCCGCGCGGCGGACTCGGCTCCGATGGCGCGAATCTGCTGATCAACAACGGCAGATCGGCCTTCCAGACCGTGCATCATGTTCATCTGCATGTGATTCCACGCCGCCGCGGCGATCTGCTGACCTTCGCACGCGGTTTACTCCTGCGCCGCCCGCACGAGCCGGCCGCGACCGCGACGGCCCTGCGCACCGGCCTGGACCGACTGCGCGAATCCGATGCCGACGCCCCCGAGAAAGAGACCCGCTGATGACCATCGCCGCACCCGATCGCACCGCCGTCCTGGCCGGCCTCTTCGAACAGTGGGATGTGTTGGCCCACTTGACAGACGGACTGGACGAGACCTCGTGGCGGACACCGTCCCCGCTGCCCGGCTGGACCGTCTTCGACGTGCTGGCCCACGTCGTCGGCACCGAATCGATGCTGCTGGGTGAACCGGTTCCGGAGGTGGACACCGATGTTCGGGCACTGCCGCACATTCGCAACGACATCGGTGCCCTCAACGAAGCATGGCTGGAATCGCTGCGCCCACTCACCGGAGCCCAACTGCTACAACGCTTCTCCGAGGTCACCGGCCGGCGCCGGACGGCACTGACGGCACTGGACGACGCGGCCTGGAAGAACGAGACCACCTCGCCGGTCGGTCAGGTCGCCTACGGCCGGTTCATGCGGGTGCGCCTGTTCGACTGCTGGATGCATCAACTCGACATCACCGACGCCCTCGGCGGCGATCCCGACGCCCTGGGAATGACCGAGGGCGGTGCACGCGCGGGCCTGGCGATCGACGAGATCGAAGCCTCCCTCGGCCGGGTGGTGGTCAAACGCGGTGGCGCCACCGACGGCAGCGCGATCACCTTCGCCCTGACCGGGCCCCTGCAGCGCACCATCAACGTCCGGGTGGACGGCCGCGCGGAGGTGGTCGAGACGCTGGACCGTTCGGCGGATGTGGTGATCAGGCTGAGTTCGGGCCTGTTCGCGCGGCTGTGCGGGGGTCGCACCACCGCGGCCGAGCGCCGCGATGGCATCACCGTCGACGGCGACGGTGAACTCGGCACCCGCATCACCGAGAATCTGGCGTTCACCATCTGATCCGGTATGCGACTGTTCCTGTCCAGCTACCGGTTCGGCGCACACTACGACCGCTTCACCCGGCTGGTCGGCGAACCCGGCCCGATCGCGGTGATCCCGAACGCCTGCGACGCGTGGCCGCAGGCCTGGGCCGCCGCGTTGACCAGCGATACCGCCCCGCTGCGCCGACTGGGTTTCGCCCCCGAGGTGGTGGACCTGCGCGAATATATCGACCGCACAGCGGATCTGGAACGATTGCTGCACCGATTTCCCGCGATGTGGGTCCGGGGTGGGAACACCTTCGTCCTGCGAGCGCAGTTCGCGCGCAGCGGCGCCGACCGACTGCTGCGCGAACTCCTGGCCGCCGATGCACTCGTCTACGCCGGATACAGCGCGGGAGCCTGTCTGCTCACTCCCGATCTGCACGGCCTGGAGGACGCCGATGATCCCGCCGAGGTGCACACCGTCTGCGGTATCGAACCCCGCTGGGACGGATTGGGACTGGTGGATCGGCCGATCGTCCCGCATATCGACTCCCCCGGCACCGACCCCTACGGTTTCGGCGACAGGCTGGCCGCGCGGTGGCGGGACGAGGGCGTCGCACACTGGGCACTGACCGACGAGGACGTGCTCGTCGTCGACGGCGACGATATCGAACTGCTGTGCGGCCGAACCGATCCCGGGCCGCGAATGCCCTAGAGGTACAGACCGGTCCCGTGTTCGGGCCGCTCACTGGCCACCGCGTGCAGATCGCGTTCGCGCAGGACCAGATAGGCCTGCCCGCGCACCTCGACCTCGAACTGATCCTCGGCACTGAACAGCACCCGGTCACCGACTTTCACGCTGCGCACCAGCGAACCGGCGCCGCTGACCTCACCCCAGCTGAGCCGCTTGGCCACTTGCGCGGTGGCGGGGATGAGAATTCCGCCGCTGCTGCGGCGTTCCCCCTCGTCCTGGGAGACGCGAACCATGATCCGGTCGTGCAACATCTGGATCTCGAGCGGGGCATCGGAGGACACCGCGGCAGTGTACCGGCCGCGGGCGGGTGCGCCGATGTCGGTCTCGCCTCGCAGAACCTCACCTACCGGGGACCTCACCCACCAGGGGCGGGGCCGAGCACGTAGGTTCGCGTATGTGGACATCGCATCGCTGACCCGGCTGCTGCCCGACGGTATGGTCGTGACCGATCCGGACATTCTGTCCGGCTATCGCCAGGACCGCGCCCTGGATCCACTGGCCGGAACCCCGTTGGCCCTGGTCCGCCCGCTGACCACCGAGCAGGTGGCCGCCGTGGTGGGCTGGGCGCACGAACATCGGGTGCCGATCGTCCCGCGCGGCGCCGGAACCGGTTTGTCCGGTGGTGCGACCGCTCAGGACGGCGCCCTGATGCTGAGCACCGAGCGGATGCGTGAGATTGCCGTCGATCCGGTCACCCGCACTGCGACAACGCAGCCGGGCCTGCTGAATTCGGAAGTCAAGGCGGCCGTGGCCGAGCACGGACTGTGGTACCCGCCGGATCCGTCCTCCTTCGAGATCTGCTCGATCGGTGGTAACGCGGCCACCAACGCGGGCGGGCTGTGCTGTGTGAAGTACGGCGTCACCACCGATTACATTCTCGCCATGGAGGTCGTCCTGGCCGATGGCACCGTGGTGCGCCTGGGCGGGCCGCGGCTGAAGGATTCGGCCGGACTGTCGCTGACCAAACTCTTCGTCGGCAGCGAGGGAACCCTCGGCATCATCACCGAACTCACGCTGCGACTGCTGCCCGAGCAGCCACCGCAGAGTACCGTCGTCGCCACCTTCCCCACCCTGACCGCGGCCACCGCGGCCATCGAGGCCGTCACCGGGCAGTTGCGGCCGGCCATGCTGGAGTTCATGGACTCGGTGGCGATCAATGCCGTCGAGGACGCCATGCGGATGGGCCTGGATCGCGAGGCCGCGGGCATGTTGGTGGCCCGATCCGATGCCCCCGGCGAATTCCGCGTCCGCGAGGCCGAACTCATGGCCGCCGCCTGTGAGTCCGCGGGCGCCACCGAGGTGTTCCGGACCGAGGATCCGGAGGAGGGGGAAATGTTCTGCGCCGCACGCCGTTTCGCCATTCCCGCGGTGGAACGCAAGGGTCCGCTGCTGCTCGAGGACGTGGGCGTCGCGTTGCCCCGGCTCGGCGATCTGATCACCGGCATCGCCGAGATCGCCGACCGGCGCGAGGTACTGATCTCGGTGATCGCGCACGCCGGGGACGGCAACACCCACCCGCTGATCGTGCACGACCCCTCGAACGCGGACGAAACCGCGCGCGCCCATCAGGCCTTCGGGGAGATCATGGATCTGGCCATCGCACTGGGCGGCACGATCACCGGCGAACACGGCGTCGGACGGCTGAAGAAGGCGTGGCTGCCCGACCAGGTCGGGCCCGAGGTAATGGAACTGACCCGCCGGGTCAAGGACGCACTGGACCCACACGGAATCCTCAATCCGGGCGCGGTGCTGTGAGGCCGCCGGCGAGCCCGGAACAAAGTCAGCGGTGGTGGCGGTTCGAACGGATATGACGGTTCCATCCCATGCGGGTCCCTCCGACGCCGTGACGTTCGCACACAACACCGCCGCCCCTCGCTACGAGATCTACATCGACGGCACCCTCGCCGGTTACGCGGACTACACCGAGACCATCGAGAGCGACAAGCGGATTCGCGATATCAACCACACCCTGACCTTCCCCGAGTTCCGCGGGCGGGGCGTGGCGGCGCAGGTGGTCGAGTACGCGCTCGCCGACTGCCGGGTCGGCGGTTTCGCGGTGATCCCGACCTGCTGGTACGTGGAGAAGTACATCGGCGATCACCGCGAGTACGCCGACCTCATCGCTTGATCGGGGCGGCCGACCGCCGGCGCCACACCAGGAACTGGCAGTCGCCGGAGGTGCCCATCGCCTTGAGGACCTTGGCGTTGTCGAATCCGGGCAGAGATTGCAGCCGGGCCAGGAACCCGGTGTCGGCCGCCGAATGCGGGACCACGCACCCGTTGCCCCGGGCTCCTATCAACACGAAGAAGACATCGTCGGCGAACGGACCGTCCGCGGTGGTGATCATCCGCACCTCGGTCAACTCGTGCCAGGTGACCTCTTCGATGCGGCCGTTGTCGAGTGTGCGGCGGACGAACCTATCGGTAATCTCCACGCCTGCCATGCATCAATAGTGCTCCGCGAAAGCCGTTGCGACAATTCCGAATTCGCCGAACGACGATTGAACGGTCATCTGAAATTGCATCTGTGCGTTCTCCGCCGAGAATTTCCGAAAATAACCGTTCGACCAGCGGAAATCGTTCATGTGCAGAGTGCGCCCGAAATTTCACGTCCAGGGCGGCAGACGAGACTTCCGCCGGCGCGGCACCGGCCCGGGAGTACCCCGGGCCGGTTTCGGCGCGATCAGCGCAGCAGCTGGCGCGACATGACGACCCGCTGGATCTGGTTGGTGCCCTCATAGATCTGGGTGATCTTGGCGTCGCGCATCATCCGCTCCACCGGGAAATCGGTGGTGTAGCCCGCGCCGCCGAACAGCTGCACGGCGTTGGTGGTGACCTCCATCGCCGTATCGGAGGCGAAACACTTGGCCGCCGCGGAGATGAAGCCCAGGTTCTTCTCACCGCGCTCGGCGCGGGCTGCGGAGGTGTAGACCATCAGGCGCGCGGCCTCCACCTTCATCGCCATATCCGCCAGCATGAACTGGGTGTTCTGGAAATCGGAGATGGCCGTACCGAACTGCTTGCGGTCCTTGGTGTAGGCGATCGCGGCATCGAGTGCGCCCTGCGCCAGGCCCACAGCCTGCGCACCGATGGTGGGGCGAGTGTGGTCCAGGGTCTGCAGCGCGGTCTTGAATCCGGTGCCCTCGGCGCCGATGATGCGGTCACCGGGTACGCGGCAGTTCTCGAAGTAGAGCTCGGCGGTGGGCGAACCCTTGATGCCCAGCTTGTGTTCGAGCGGGCCGACCACGAAACCCTCGTCGTCCTTGTGCACCATGAACGCCGAGATTCCGTTGGCGCCCTTGTCCGGATCGGTCACCGCCATCACGGTGTACCAGGTGGACTGACCACCATTGGTGATCCAGCACTTGGAGCCGTTGATCACCCAGTCGTCACCGTCGCGCTTGGCGCGGGTGCGCATGGAGGCGGCGTCGGAGCCCGCCTCGCGCTCGGACAGACAGTAGGACGCCATCTTTCCGGCGACCAGATCGGGCAGCACCCGCTGTTTGAGTTCCTCGGAACCCTGCAGAATCAGGCCCATCGTGCCGAGCTTGTTGACCGCCGGGATCAGCGAGGACGCACCGCAGACGCGGGCGACCTCCTCGATCACGATGCAGGTCGCCACCGAATCGGCGCCCTGCCCGCCGTAGGCCTCGGGAACGTGCACCGCGTTGAAACCGGCGGCGTTCAGTGCGTCCAGGGCCTCCTGCGGGAAGCGGGCATTACCGTCGACATCCTTGGCGTGCGGGGCGATCTCCTTCTCACACAGCCCGCGAATCGCCGCGCGCAGCTCATCGTGGATATCGTCCAATTTGAACAGGTCGAATTCGGGATTGCCCGTCATGGGATCACTCCTGGTCGTATTTTTCGGTTCACGCGGTCCGCGGATCCGGCGGTGCCAGCACCTCGGCACTCAGTGCCAATCGCGGCCGAGTATACGCGTCGAAATTGCGAGAGACATGTGCGGATACCCCTTAACCAACTATGGCACTGGGTGCCATATCGGTCGGGGTAGCGCTCACAGATTACCGAGGCGATCGGCCAGCAGGTCCGCGACCTGCCGCGCGGACATCTCGCGCGGGAACACCGCCACCACCATCTCCGATCCGGCCGAATCCGATAGCCGCCGGCCGGGTGTGGCAATCGCCCGCACCGCCGCCCGCAGATCCTCGGCACCGGCATCGACCTGTCCGCGCACCATGCGGCGCAGCAGGTAGTTGTGGGTCGCGGTCACCGCCGCGCTGAATTGGATCAGGTCCAGATCCGCCGATTCGGGCAGCCGCGAGCGGAGATATTCGGTGAACAACCGCTCATAGCGGAAGACCGTCACGATCTCGCGATCGCGCAGCGCGGGCGCCTGCCGCACCACCCGATATCGCCGCGCGGCCAGTTCCCGGGTCTCGGTGAAGCGCTCGAAAATCCCGATTGTGGCCTCGCGCACCGCGTCCCACGGGTCGCCGTGGGAAGTGGCCAGGAATTCGCGCGCCCGCGCCAGCTGCTCCTCGTGGTCGGCGAACACCACATCCTCTTTGGAACGGAACTGCCGGAAGAACGTCCGGCGCGAGATCCCCGCGGCCGCGGCGATCTCCTCCACCGTCGTCGCCTCGTAACCCTGCTCGGCGAACAACCTCAGCGCGTGCTCGACAGCCCCGCCCCCGGCAGCGGTACCCGACATTCGCCGATCACCCCAGCAGGCGGTTGCGCAGGGCGGTGTCCTTTTCCAGGACCAGCGATTCCAGGTCGGCCTGGAACCGCTCCATGCGGGTGCGCAGCGCCGGATCGGTGGCGGCAAGGATCCGGACGGCGAGCAGACCGGCGTTGCGGGCGCCGCCGACGGAGACCGTGGCCACCGGGACTCCGGCGGGCATCTGCACGATCGACAGCAGCGAGTCCATGCCATCGAGGTATTTCAGGGGGACCGGGACGCCGATGACCGGGAGTGGCGTGGCCGAGGCGACCATACCGGGCAGATGGGCGGCGCCACCGGCACCCGCGATGATCACCTTGACACCACGACCGGCGGCCGCGCGGGCATAGTCGAGCATGCGCTGCGGGGTGCGATGCGCCGAGACGACCCCCACCTCGAAGCGAATCCCGAACTCCGCCAACGCCTCCGCGGTGGCCTCCATCGTCGGCCAGTCAGAATCGCTGCCCATGATCAGGCCCACCGCGGGTCCGCCGCCGGACTCGGGATCGGCCGCGGCGTCGCTGCTGTGCTCACTCATGGGGATCCCATCCGTCGGTCCACACCGCGTGCGACATCCAATGTGCCGCCCGCTCGGCCTTCTCTCGCACCTCGGCGGGGTCCTCGCCGAGGATGTTCACATGCCCGATCTTGCGTTTGGGGCGCTCGCCCTTGCCGTACAGATGGACCTTGGCCTCGGGCATCCGGGCCAGCAGATGATGCAGCCGCTCGTCCATCGACATCACCGGAGCCTGCTGCGCGCCAAGGATATTCGCCATCACCGTCACCGGCGCCAGGGGTGTGGTCGCACCGAGCGGATAGTCCAGGACCGCACGGAGGTGCTGTTCGAACTGACCGGTGACCGCACCGTCCATACCCCAATGACCGGAATTGTGCGGACGCATGGCCAATTCGTTGACCAGCAGGTCTCCCTCGCGGGTCTGAAACAGTTCGACCGCCATCACACCGGTGACCCCCAGTTCGCCGGCCAGCCGCAGGGCCAGCGATTCGGCCTCCGCGCAGGCCTGCTCCGACAGTTCCTGGGCGGGGGCGATCACCACCGCGCACTGCCCCTCGCGCTGTACCGTCTCGACCACCGGCCACACCGCGGCTTGCCCAAACGGCGAGCGCGCCACCATCGCCGACAGTTCCCGGGCCAGATGCACCCGCTGTTCGGCCATCAGCGTGACCCCGTGGGCCAGTTGCCCGGCGGCGATCCGCTCGGCCTCGGCGACCTCGTCGACCATCCACACCCCGCGGCCGTCGTAGCCGCCGCGCACCGCCTTGAGCACGAACGGGCCGTGCGCGGCGGCGAACTCCGTGACATCGGCCACCGACTCGACCGCGGCGAACTCGGGAATCGGCACCCCCAGCTCGGCGAGTTTGCCCCGCATGGCGAGTTTGTCCTGGGCGTAGATCAGCGCCTCCGGCGGCGGCTGCACATTGACGCCCTCGCGGACCAGGGCCCGTAAATGTTCGGCCGGAACGTGCTCATGGTCGAAGGTCATCGCGTGGGTGCCGACCGCGACTTCGCGCAGCGCCGCCAGATCCGCATGCGAGCCGAGCACCACATCGGGGCTGACCTGGGCGGCGGGATCGTCGGCTCGATCGGACAGCACCCGCAGCGACTGCCCCAGCCCCACCGCCGCCTGATGGGTCATCCGGGCCAGTTGCCCGCCACCGATCATCGCGACGACGGGCATTGGGCCGCCGGATTTGCGGCGCGGTACCGGCGCCGGCTCACCCCGGGGAATCTGTACCGCCACCTGGGACGGCTCCGGCACATCCGCGGAGCGCCCATCAGATACGAACCCGTTTCGCTCACTCACAACCCACCATGTTGTCATGATGGATTCGGTCATCGTCCGAGCGGGTTGTTTGCCCACGGGTGACCGCAAGTAGACTCGTCGGGTGTCATTTGTCGACAGCGCGGTCAATGCCCTGCCCAAAACCCTCCGGGACCTCGCGATCCGTCATCACGAGCTGATCAAGTTCGCCATTGTCGGCGCGACGACCTTCATCATCGACAGCGGAATCTTCTACATTCTGAAATTATCGGCGCTGTCGTCCAAGCCGATCACCGCCAAGATCATTTCCGGTGTGATCGCTGTCATCGCGTCCTACATCCTCAATCGGGAGTGGTCCTTCAAGGGCCGCGGCGGACGGGAGAAACACCATGAGGCGCTGCTGTTCTTCGTGGTCAGTGCCGGTGGCGTGCTGCTGTCGAATGTTCCGCTGTGGATTTCCAGCTACATCCTGCACCTGCGGGTTCCGGACGTCAGCCTGACGACCGAGAATATCGCCGACTTCGTCAGCGCCTTCATCATCGGCAACATCTTGCAGATGGTCTTCCGATTCTGGGCGATGAAGCGCTGGGTTTTCCCCGACGAAATAGATGCGTTGGTGGAGGAATTCGAAGATCTGTACGAAGAGGAACGCCCGCTGGGCCACAACTGACCCCGGTGGCCGCACCGTAGCCGCCGATCACCGTCCGATAACACCCGCCCGCGAATGATGGTCAGCGCGGCTCGCCGACGACACCGCCCCCGGACCGGACTGCCGTCGGTTTACCCAGAAATACCGCGAACAGGGCCGGACGCCGGCGCTGCAACTCCAGGCGACCGCCATCGGCCTCGATCAGCGCCCGGGCCAGCGCCAGACCCACACCCGTCGAGCCCGCACCGGAGAATCCGCGATCGAAAATGTGCGGGGCGAGTTCATCGCTGACCCCCTCGCCCTCGTCGGCGATCTCCACCGCCACCAGCGATTCCCGATCCGGGCCGCCGTACACCGTGCGCACCGAGACCGTGCAGTCCCCGCCGCCGTGCATCAGCGCGTTGTCGACCAGCACCGCGACCGCCTCGCGCAACCGTGATCCGGTCACCGGCGCGAGCAGACCGGGATCGCCCGAAAGCACCAGCCGGCGGCCGGCCTCGGCGAAGGGATGGCGCCATTCGGTGACAACCGCGCGCAGTTGCTCGACCACCGGCACCGGCTCGTGGTCGGCCGCATCCTGATCCCGGGAATCGCGCATCAGTTCATCGATGGCGTCGGTGAGCCGATCGACCTGGGCCATCGCCTCCTCCGCCTCGTGCACCACGGCCCGATCCGCATGCGCGGACAACTCGTCCAATCGCAGTCGCACCGCGGTCAACCGGCTGCGCAGCTGGTGCGAGACATCGGCCACCAGCGCGTGTTCGCGCTGCAGCCGACCGGCGATCTCCACCGTGGCCGAATCCAGTACATCGGAGACCCGGTCGAGTTCGGTGATGCCGTGCCGCCGGGAGTCGGGCCGGAAATCGCCCTTGGCCAGGCGGGCTGCGCGCGCGGCCACATCCCGCAGCGGATCGGAGACGCGGCGTGCGGTCACCACCGCCACGCCGGCTCCCGCGATCAGCGAGGCGAGCGCGACCAGCGCCACCGCGCCGACCGCCTGCCGCTGCATCGACTGCATCGAGGACGCGGGCGCCTCCAGTCGCAGCGAACCCGAGGTCCCCATGGTCAGCGATTCGACCACCGGACTGTCGACACCGGAGGTGCCCACGTCCACTCGCTGGGCGGCATCCTGCGGGGTCGGATAGACGATGGTCAGCCGGCCGCCGGCCGGAACCAGCGGCCGCACCGACCGCAGATCCAGCTGACCGTGGACCAGTCCGTCCTCATGTTCCTGGGCGACGATTTCCACCGACATCCGATCGAGCCGCTCGCGCAGGTCGCTGCGGGTGATATCGGCCACCCACTGCCAGGCGGTGAAGGCCAGCGGAATACCCAGCACGACGGTGGTCAGCGTCAATGCGGCCAACATCGACAGCAGGATCCTGCGCCGCATCGACATCAATCGGTATTGAAGCGGAAGCCGACCCCACGCACCGTGACGATGCGCCGCTCGGCCACCGGGCCCTCGTCGCCGATTTTGCGCCGCAGCCACGACATGTGCATATCGAGGGTTTTCGATCCGCGCAGGTCGGCGTCCCCCCACACCTCACGCAATATCGTCTCGCGCGGCACCACCTGCCCGGCGCGATCGATCAGTACCTTGAGCAGTTCGTATTCCTTGTTGGCCAGATTCACCTCGTGACCGTTGACCAGCACCCGCCGGGCCGCCGGTTCCAAGCGGACCCCGCCGATGTCCACGGTTTCGTCGCCGATTCCGCTGCGCCGCAACAGCGCTCGCACCCGGGCCAGCAGTTCGGCCAGCCGGAAGGGCTTACCGACATAGTCGTCGGCGCCGGCATCCAGGCCGACCACGAAATCCACCTCGTCGGTGCGGGCGGTCAACATCAGCACGGCCAGATCGGCGCCGCGGGCCCGCACCTGCCGGCACACCTCCAGCCCGTCCATACCCGGTAGGCCGAGATCGAGGATGAGCAGATCGTGCTCACCTTCCAGCGCCCGGCGCAGGACGGCGGGACCGAAACTCTCCACGGTCACCGAATAACCCTCGCGTCCGAGCGCGCGCGACAACGGAGCGGCGATAGCCTCATCGTCCTCGGCCAGCAGTACTGCGGTCACCGAACCAACAATACTGACGTGCCCGCGGATCGGACCGGCCGGTCGTCCAGCGCAAATACCACCTCGGGAGTACTCACCGGTAGCCCGCGCGGGGGTCGTGCGGCCGATATCCGGCGTCGATACGCGGGGACTCGAACACCTCTCGGTAGAGCAGGCTGTGCACCTTCTGCACCTGCGGAATGTCGTCGTATTCCAGCGGATCACCCGAGGCCGCGTCGATGATCAGCGTTCCGGTGCCGAGCATCCGGTCGAAGAGGCCGTGCCGGAATTGCACACTGGAGATGCGGGTCATCGGGATGTCGATACCGGTGTGGGTGATCAATCCCGCACGAATCAGCACCCGGCGATCGGTCACGACGAAATGGGTGGACTTCCAGCGCAGGACGACCGCCAAGCACCGCCACACCACAATGGCGACCCAGACGACAACCACTACGATGAGTAGGACATCGCGGGCGGTACCCTCGGTCGAACGCCAGGCCAATCCACCCGCGAAACCTGCGAGCGCGGTGGCGAGAATGAATGTGAGGGCCGGCAGAAACAACATTTTCCAATGCGGATGGCGGTGCAGCAGCAGCTGCTCGTCCTCGGCGAGCAGCTCCTCCGGATAACCCATACTCGAACCCTACCCGGTAGGGATGCGAGAATGACCGACAGCAAACGCTGTTGTGCTGCTCGATCGGCACCGCCCGGTTGACGGCGTCGGACGCGGGCTACCCGATCCCTCGGGCGCAGCAGCGATGCCCGGCCACAACCGGCAGCCCGACCTCTTGAACATTTTTATCTGCGACAGCGGAGGCATGTGTGTCCAAAGATATGACCCAACTCGAAATCCTGACCGAGCTGGAACCGGTGGCCGAACAGAACCTCAACCGGCACCTGTCCATGGCCAAGGAATGGCATCCGCACGACTACGTGCCGTGGGATCAGGGTCGTAACTTCGCCGCCATGGGCGGTGTCGACTGGGAGCCCGAGCAGTCCGCGCTCAGCGAGGTCGCCAAGATCGCGATGATCACCAACCTGCTCACCGAGGACAACCTGCCCTCCTACCACCGCGAGATCGCCGAGAACTTCTCCACCGACGGCGCCTGGGGCACCTGGGTCGGCCGCTGGACCGCCGAGGAGAACCGGCACGGCATCGTGATGCGCGACTACCTCGTCGTCACCCGCGGCGTCGACCCCGTCGCCCTCGAACAGGCCCGCATGATCCACATGACCAATGGGTTCGCCTCCCCCTCGCACGAGGACGCCGGATTCCTGTACTCGGTCGCCTACGTGACCTTCCAGGAGCTGGCCACCCGGGTCAGCCACCGCAACACCGGCAAGGTGTGCGAGGACCCGATCGCCGACCGCATGCTCCAGCGCGTGGCCGCCGACGAGAACCTGCACATGATCTTCTACCGCAATATGTGCGGTGCGGCCCTGGATCTGGTCCCCGACCAGGCGCTCGAAGCGATCACTCTGATCCTGGAGAACTTCCAGATGCCGGGCGCCGGGATGCCGAACTTCCGCCGCAACGGTGTGCTGATGGCCAAGCACGGCATCTACGACCTGCGCCAGCACCTGGAGGAGGTCGTGCAGCCGGTGCTCAAGAAGTGGCGCGTCTTCGAGCGCGACGATTTCACCGCCCGCGGTGAGCAGACCCGCGAACGCCTGGGCCTGTTCCTCGAGCAGCTCGGCAGGGACGTGGTGAAGTTCGAGGAGCAGCGCGATCGCATGCTGGCCCGCGAGGCCGCCAAGCGCGACCGCGACCTGCGCGCGGCCGTCTGAGCTCCGCCCTATCCACACATCCGGTCCGGCGC
>JAFMQT010000665.1 GCA_017354515.1 Nocardia sp.
CGAGGAACTCGAGGAGCGCTTCGTCGCCGCGATCGATGCCGCGCCCGAGGGGACCGGCCCGCTGGCCCTGCTGTTGACGGCGTTCGGCAAGGCACCCGAGGTCATCCGTCCCCGCGAGTTCCTGCGGGAGCGATCCGCGGTCATCGCCGCCAATCCCCCACTGCTGGAACGGGAATTGGTCAAACAGGCCGCGCTGTCACAGGCGCTGATCTCCGCGCTCGAGCGCCGCGGTGTCGACCCCGGGACCGCGCGGCTGGCTACCGACGTGGGCCTGGCGATCCTTCGCCAGGCCAGTCAGCGGTGGATGGCCGACGAGCAGGCCGACCACTCCCAACTCCTGAACGACAGCGCCGCAGATCTTTTCGCGATTCTCGCGCGGCATGCGAGCGGGGACACCCCGCGCGAAGCGTGATCATTGGCGCGCGTAGCGCACCGGGAACTCCTTGACGCCGTTCAACCAGCCCGACCGCAGCCGGCGCGGATCTCCCAGCTTGGTGATGTCGGGTAGATGGTCGGCGACCGCGTTGAAGATCAGCTCGATCTCCAGCCGGGCCAGGTTGGCGCCGATGCAGAAGTGCGCGCCGGTGCCACCGAAAGCCAAGTGCGGGTTGGGGTCACGGGTGATATCGAAAGTGAGAGGATGCTCGAAAACATCTTCGTCGAAATTCGCGGATCGGTAGACGATCACCACCCGCTGCCCCTTCCGGATTCGCACCCCGCCGAGTTCGGTGTCCTGCAACGCCGTTCGCTGGAATGTGCTCACCGGAGTGGCCCACCGGATGATCTCCTCGACCGCGGTGGCGGGCCGCTCGCGTTTGAAAAGCTCCCACTGGTCCGGGTTTTCGAGAAACGCGATCATTCCGTGCGAGATCGCATTGCGCGTGGTCTCGTTTCCGGCCACCGACAGCAGGACGACGAAGAAACCGAATTCCTCAGAGGTCAATAACTCACCGTCGACATCGGCGTGCACCAGTTCGGTCGCGATATCGTCCGCAGGCTGAGCCTTTCGGGCCTCGGCCATCTGCCAGGCGTAGCTCATGAGTTCGGCGGAGGCGGCCAGCGGATCGCGGCCGGCGTATTCCGGATCGTCGGATCCGACCATCTCGTTGGACCAGTGGAAGATCTTCATCCGGTCCTGCTGTGGGATGCCGATCAATTCGGCGATCGCCTGCAACGGCAGCTCGCACGCCACCTGCGTCACGAAATCACCCGAACCCGCCGTCGCGGCCGCCTCAACGATCGACCGGGCCCGGGCCGACAATTCCTCGCGCAGCCCGTTGACCGCGCGCGGTGTGAAACCCTTCGAGATCAACTTCCGCATCCGGGTGTGCTGCGGCGCGTCCTGATTGAGCAGCACGAGCCGCTGCATTTCGATGCGGTCCTGGGAGAGCTCGAAACTGTAGCGCGGCAGCGCGGTGTTCTCGGCGCTGGAGAACACATCGCTGCGGTGCGAGACCTCCTTGACGTCGGCATGTCTGGTGACCACCCAGAATCCGTCGTCCGGGAAGCCGCCGACATCCCTCGGCTGGGAATTCCACCAGATCGGTGCCGCGCGGCGCAGTTCCGCGAGCTCTTCGACCGGCACCCTACGGGCCCACATATCGGGATCCGTGACGTCGAAATCCTCCGGAATATCGGGACGTGTCGAACGCATATCAACCACCGGGCCGTCATTGCTGACTGAAACAGGTTCTATCTACATTCAACCACTGCGGACCGCCGGCCATCGGAAATTCGCCAACCGATATGTGGGCCGAACGCACGACAGACACGGCCCCGCGCCCCGGTCACACTGAAATCCCCGGCGCATCCGCGCGGACCATGGCGAGATGCGCGTGGCCGCCGGGGACCACACCACCACATTTTGCTCAGTAGTCAGGAAACGACCATGTTGCCGCACAGGTGGACTCAGCGAACCGGCGTCACGATCGCCGCCGTTGCGGCCGGGTCGATGACCTTGCTCACCGGATGCGGGGCCATCGACCAGGGCACGCCGACC
>JAFMQT010000666.1 GCA_017354515.1 Nocardia sp.
CCGGCGTCGATCAGCGCGGTGATCTCGGGCTGGGGTTCGCCGATACTCCACGGTGGGCGATTGCCCTGCCCCATCTCGGGGACCTCGCCGCGGTAGGCGGCTTCGAACAGTTCATTTCCGGAAGGGTTGGTCATGCCGCCGATGGTAGATCGCGATCGGCGTGTCCATCCTGGGCCCGAGCAGTCACTGGCTGTCGTTCGAACAATGGACATACAAGGCAGTACGGTCAGCGGGGCGCCGCGACCGAGAACCGTTTCAGAGTGCTGTCCGGGTCCGGGTCTGCCGTGCTCGACCGCCAGGCCAGGTGAGCGTCGGGACGTACGAGTAGGGGTTCGCGCACATCGGCGACCAGCCTGACGACCTCCGGCCCCAATGACGCCGGGGACGGCAGGGGCGAGCCCTCGGGGGCGAGCAGTGCCCAGTGTCCGTCGAGCGCCCGGTAGAGTGCAACCGTATCACCCTGCAGCAGCTGACATTTCATATCCGGTACGCGATCGCCGGGCCGGACGGAGTCGATCTCGGCGCCCACGGAACTGCGGGTGCCTGCCCATCTCGCGCCACTACCGAGCGGACCACCGCGATAGGACACGCCGAGCTGGCTGCCGACCTCGAGGATGCGGCGCTGCACGGCCGGACGACGCAGAATCGGCAGCGCCACGCGGTCCCGGAGGGTTCTGGTGAGGATGTCGGCGCCGAGAGCGCCTCTGGTCAGCAGCGTCGTCCCCGTCCCGACCTCACTGGCCACCGGGCGACGCTCGGCCTCGTAGGTGTCCAGAAGTTGCTCTCCGGCAATGCCTTCGACAACCATAACCAGTTTCCAGGCGAGGTTTTCCGCATCCCCCAGTCCGGTATTCATGCCCTGCCCGCCGAACGGGCTGTTGATATGTGCGGCGTCGCCGGCCAGCAGAATTCGTCCGGCGCGGTAACGATCGGCCATCCGGCGCTGGATCCGGAATATCGAAACCCATTCCGTACCTGTGAATTCCACCTTTCGCTCCAGCAGGTCCGCTACCCGTCCGCGCAGCAGGTCCAGGGTGTCGACGTGCTCGGACGGCGCCGGCGCCATCAGCCGCCACAGGTCCGCACCGGGCAGCGGGAACGCGAACAGGAATCCGTCCGGATGCGCCCACACATGGGTGCCGTCCCGGCCGAGCGGAAGGTCCACGTGCACATCCGCCAGGGCGAATCGTTCCACGACCGCCTTGCCCGGGAATCCGAATCCGCCCAATTTGCGAACCGCACTGTGGGCACCATCGCAACCGACCACCCAATCGACGCGGCCGGCGCCACTCCCGGCGACGGTGACGCGCACCCCGTCGGCGGACGCGTCGATACCGGTCAGTTCCCGGCCCCATTCGACCGTACCGCCGAGCTCCCGGAACCGCTGCCGCAGTTGCTCTTCCACCTGCGCCTGCGAAACCATCAGGATCGAACGGTCGCTGCCGCGCACCGGAATCTCCCCGGCGCGCACCACCACCAGATCTCGCATCTGTTCGTGAAAGGTGATGGTGGTAGCGGCGATTCCGCGTTCGGGTAGATTACCGAGAGCACCCAGCCGCTCCAGCACCTCCGCCCCGCGCGGTTGCACGATCAATGCGCGGGAGGTCGACGCCGGTCCCGACGCCGCATCGACCACCCGGACGTCCACACCGCGACGAAGCAGTCCGCACGCGAGCGCCAGCCCGGTCGGGCCGGCGCCGGACACCAATACCGTCATCGCTCCTCCGATCCATCCGATCCGCCCAGTCTAGGGCTGGTGAGCAGCGCGAACAGCCGTCCACGGTCGGTCCCGGCGGCGTCGCCACTCCTACCGCGGGTGGACATCGAGCCCATCCCACCGGCCGATGTGTCACCGGGCGCCCACGCCTACCGTCGGAGTGCATGACCTCGATGAGCAGCGATATCCGCCGCCGAATCTCGGCCCCGGTGCAACGCCATATCGCCCATCCGATCAGCAGGCGCGTCGCCCGGTACTTTCGCAGTCAGGCGGTGCTGGA
>JAFMQT010000317.1 GCA_017354515.1 Nocardia sp.
CCGGCCCGCAACGAGCCGGATCTGGATGAGGTGCCGGCCGAAGTCCTGGCCGCCCTGGATGTCCGCCCGGTGGCGGATGTCGCCGATATCCTGGCCTACGCCATCGAACCGGCCACCGAACCGGGCCACGCCGAACCGCCGCTCGCGGCCAGCGCGTGATCCGGGCGGGAGTCGCATCCGTGCGGTGTGACTCCCGCGCAAGTCCGCGTCACCGAGATGACAGTCCCGTGTAGGCGTTCGGCCGGCCGGCCCGGAACCCGGGTGCCGCACCTGTGGATCGATGAGGATGAATCGGTGTCGTCGCTGGATCTGTGCGGTCCCGGATTCACCCTGCTGGTCGCCGGGATCGCGACCGCGTGGCAGCGGGCGGCGGCCGCTGTCCGGGATACCGGCACCGCGATCACCGTGCACGAGCTGCCGGCCGGGGCATGGTGTGCGGCAACGGAATTACCCGAGGGTGGGGCGCTGCTGGTCCGATCCGATCAGCATGTGGCCGCCCGGTCCGGATCCGGACTGACGCCGGAAAATCTGAGCTCGGTGCTGTGCGCGATAACCGGAACGCGCGTTCGGGAGGATATGAGTACCCGCGGTGCGAGCGCCTGAGGTATGACTGGGGGGTGGCACGGTGGTTGCTGCATGTCGATCTCGACCAGTTCCAGGCGGCGGTGGAGTTCCGTCGCCATCCCGAGCTGCGGGGGCGGCCGGTCATCGTGGGCGGCAACGGCGATCCGAACGAACCCCGCAAGGTAGTGACCTGCGCGTCGTATCCGGCGCGAGCGTTCGGCGTGCGGGCCGGTATGCCATTGCGATCCGCCCTGCGGGCATGTCCCGAAGGGGTCTTCCTGCCACTGGATATGGTCACCTACGAGCAGGCCTCCGATGAGGTGATGACGATCCTGCGCGGGTTCGGGGTCGGGGTGGAGGTGATCGGATGGGACGAGGCGTTCCTGGCCGCCGACATCGACGATCCCGAGGCACTGGCGCGCGGGATCCGCGCGGCGATCGCCGAGGTGCGGCTGACCTGTTCGATCGGCATCGGCGACAACAAACTTCGCGCCAAACTGGCCACCGGATTCGCCAAGGCGGTCGGCAAGTCCACCCACAAGGCCGACACCGACAAGGACCCGGATTCCACTGCCGCCGAACCTGAGTCGGCGCATACCGGCATGTTCCGGCTCACCGCCGAGAACTGGGAGGCGGTGATGGCCGATCGGCCGACCAGCGCGCTGTGGGGTATCGGACATCGCATCGCGGCGCGGCTGTCGGGGCTGGGAATTCATACCGTCGCCGAACTCGCCGCCGCCGATCGGGAGTTGCTGGCTGCTGAATTCGGGCCGACAACGGGGCCCTATCTGCGGTTTCTCGGCCAGGGCCGAGGTGAGACGGAGGTGGTCACCGAACCGCGGATTCCGGTGGGGCGCAGTAAATCCGAGACCTTCCCACACGATCTGACCGACCGCGAGGAGATTCGCTCCCAGGTGGTGCGGCTGGCGCGGGAGGTGGTGGCGGAGATGAGCGCGGCCGGGCGGATCGGGGTGCGGGTGGGCGTCACGGTCCGCACCAGCACCTTCTACACCCGGACCAAGCAGAAGAAGCTGCCCTCGCCGACCATCGATGCGCAGACCATCGTCGCGACCGCACTCGAGGTGATCGACCGCTTCGAACTCGACCGCCCGGTCCGGCTGCTGGGGGTACGGCTCGAACTCCAGCCGATATGAGCATGGTGGTGGCACCCGTCGCGCATTCGTGATCGGTTTGTCATGCTGTGCCCAGAACCGACCGAAAGGCAGCTCATGAGCGAGTACCAGACGATCACCTTCGAGCGGACCGGCGTGACCGCCCGGATCACTCTCAACCGGCCCGAGGCCGCCAACGGGATCGATGACATCCTCGGTCGGGAGCTGGCCGCGGTGGCCGCGCGGGTCGCCGACGATCCGGAACTCAAGGTGGTCGTGCTGACCGGTGCGGGCAGGTTCTTCTGCGCGGGCGGCGATCTCAAGGGGATGTCCGGATCGGAGGCCGGTGCGGGAACCTATGTCAAGGGTCTGGCCGATGATCTGCACGAGGCGCTGTCCTGCTTCGCCCGGATGGACGCGCTGCTGCTCGTCGCGGTCAACGGGACCGCCGCCGGTGCGGGATTCAGCCTGGCCATGGCCGGCGATCTGGTGATCGCCTCGGACGCGGCCGCGTTCACCATGGCCTACACCAAGGCCGGGCTCAGCCCCGACGGCGGTGCCTCCTACTATCTGCCGCGCCTGATCGGCCTGCGGCGCACCCAGGACCTGATGTTCACCAACCGCACCCTGTCCGCGGCCGAGGCGCTGGACTGGAATCTGGTGCACCGGGTCGCACCCGCCGCCGACTTCGCGGCCGCGGTCGATGAGCTGGCGGCCGAATTCGCGGCCGGCCCACGCCAGTCCAATGCCAGCGTCAAGAAGCTGCTACTGGTCAGCTCCTCGCATTCGCTCGAGGAGCAGACCGCTCGCGAGGCCGCGTTCATCTCCGCCTGCGCCGATTCCCCGGACGGCGCCGAGGGAATCGCCGCGTTCCTGGGTAAGCGTGCGCCTGAATTCCACTGAGTCCGCGCCGCTTCCGAGCCGCCGGATGGTTGCCGCCGGTACCCGGCGCGCGGGCCGGTCGCCGGTACTGGTGATCGCGCTCGTGCTGGTGGCCGCGCAGCTGGTACTGCGCGGCTGGGTGGCCACGCGCGGCTACTTCTATTGGGACGATCTGCGGCTGGTCGGCCTGGCGCATGAGTTTCCGCCATGGTCGCCCGAGCTGCTGCTGCATGATCACGACGGCCACTTCATGCCGCTGGCCTTCGTCACCGCCTGGGTGGTGACCGCGCCGGCACCGCTGCGCTGGGCCGGACCGGTGCTGACCATGCTGGTGCTGCAGGGGGCGGCAGCGCTGGCGGTGGTGCGCATGTTGCGCGTGCTGGTTCCGCCGCGGAACCGGACCGGGGCCAGGCGATGGGTGCTGCTGGTCCCGCTGATCGTCTATCTCTTCGGGCCCTTGACGTTGCCGGCCTTCGCCTGGTGGTCGGCGGCCCTGAACGCGCTGCCGCTGCAATTCGCGCTGGCATGGGTGATCGCGGACGCGGTGCTGCTGATCCGGACCGGGCGCGGCCGCTATGTGATCTCGGGCGTGGTGGTTCTGGTGCTGGGACTGCTGTTCTTCGAAAAGGCCGTGGTGGTGCCGTTCGTCGCCTTCGCGGTCGCGACCCTGGAGCGGTACGTCTCGGGGACTCCGAGAGCGGGAGAGGCAGCCGACGGTCCCGCGCCGGAGCCCGGATTGCGGGCCTGTGCGGGTTCGGTCCTGTGTGCGGGCGGGCGGCTGTGGTTGGGGTCGGTACTGGTGCTCGCGGGCTGGGGCGTCGTCTACGCGCTCGTCGTCGGTCACACCGGGTTGGATATCAGCCTGGTCGGCGCCCGCCGGCTGCTGCACAGTGCCACCTCTCTCGGCGTGGTGCCGACGATGTTCGGCGGGCCGTGGGTGTGGGAGCGCTGGCTTCCCTCGACGCCGTGGGCGGCCCCGCCGCACTGGGTGGTGGGCGCGTGCTGGGCAGGTCTGGCGGTACTGGCCGTGGTGTCGTCCTGGCTGCGCCGCCGGGTGCTGCCGCTGTGGCTGCTGCTGGCCGGATACGTACTGGCCGTGCAGGTTCCGGTGATCCTGATTCGGGGTGGGCCCAATACCGCGGCCGAACTGATGCAGTCGCTGCGCTATCTGGCCGATATCGCGGTGGTGATCGTCGCCGCCGCGGCGCTGCTGTTGCGAGCGTGCCCGCGCACCGAACGGGTGGCCGGTCTCGAATCCCGCCGCTGGGTCCGGGTGCTCGCGCTGGTGGCGACCGTAGCCTTCCTGGTCAGCAGCCTGTACACGACGGTCGGTTTCACCCGATCCTGGCAGCTCAGCCCGACCCGCACCTATTTCACGAATGTCCGTGCGGCATGGGCGAATTGGGATGGTACCCCGCTGCTCGAGCAGGAGGTGCCGTGGATGGTGCTCACCCCGATGGTGCACCCCGGCAATCTCATCTCGAGTGTGCTCGCCCCCATCGCCCCGCCCGGCGCGTTCGCGACCTCGACGCCGCGCCTGCGGATGATCACCGACGACGGCCGGATCGTGGACGCGTCGGTGTGGTGGAATCGGCGAATTCTCGCCGGTCCGGAACCGGGCTGTGGCTATCGCATCGACGGTGCGCGGGTGGTGGCACTGTGGCTGGACGGGCCGATGCTGGCGCACGGCTGGACCGCGCAGCTCAATTACTTCGCCGATCGGGACGGGCGGATCACGGTATCGATGGAACACGGCGATGCGGTGACGGTGCCGGTACGCGGCGGCGCCAACACCGTCTTCGTCCATCTGGTCGGCAGCGGCCAGGTGCTGCGAATCGGCTCGCACACACCGGGATTGAACCTGTGCGTGGGGGTCGGACCGGTGGGGGTCGCGGCGTTCGGGCGATGACCCCGGTGGCGCTCCTATGCCTCAGCGCCGCCCCGCCTCTATGCTCGGACGCATGCGATTCCAGGCGATGGTTGCGCACGAGACCGACACCGGCATTGTCCTGACCCGTGAGGAGGTCGGCGAGGATTTCCTCGGCCCGGGCACGGTGACGATCAAGGTGCACTACTCGAGTGCGAACTTCAAGGACGGCCTCGCCATCACCCCGCGCGGCGGGGTGGTGCGCGAATACCCGATCATTCCGGGGATCGACATCACCGGTGAGGTGGTCGCCTCCGACGATCCCGCGTTCGCCGCCGGCGATCAGGTCGTCGCACACGGGTATGAGATCGGCGTATCCCAGCATGGCGGCTTCGCCGAATTCGCCCGGGTCCCGGCGGAATGGGTGGTCAAGCTGGACGGGCTCAGCACCCGCGAGGCGGCGGCGGTGGGAACCGCCGGCTTCACCGCCGCGATGAGTGTGCGGGCGCTACTGGACCACGGCCTGACCTCGGCCGCAGGTCCGGTCCTGGTCACCGGAGCCACCGGCGGCGTCGGCAGCGTGGCCGTCGACATCCTGGCCGGCCTCGGCTTCGAGGTCATCGCGTCCACCGGCAAATCCGATGCCGGGGACCTGCTGTCCACCCTGGGCGCGGCGTCGGTGATCGGCCGGCTGCCGGAGGATCCCGACGCCAAACCCCGCCCGCTCGGTAAGGCTCGGTGGGCGGCCGCGGTCGACAGTGTGGGCGGCCAGTCGCTCGCCCATATCCTCAGCACGATCCAGTACGGCGGCGCGGTCGCGGTCAGCGGACTGACCGGAGGTACCGCTGTGCCCACCACCGTGATGCCGTTCATTCTGCGTGGTGTCAGCCTGCTGGGGATCGACTCGGTGAATTTCCCGATCGACCAGCGCCGCGACCTGTGGGCGCGGCTCGGCAAGGAGCTGCGGCCCCGGCATCTGTCGGAGCTGGAGAATCTGGTCCCGATCGTCGAGGCCGAGTCGGTGCTGAGTTCCATCCGGAACGGAACCCATTCCGGCCGCACCGTTCTCGCCGTCTCCGACGGCTTCTGAACAACGCCGGTTTCTGAACAACGCCGGTTTTCTGATCAGGCCGCCGGCACCTCGGGGTCGTCGGCGAACTGGGTGCGGTACAGCTCGGCGTACCGGCCGCCCGCCTCCAGCAGCTGGGTGTGGTTGCCGCGCTCGATGATTCGGCCCTGCTCGATGACCAGGATCTGGTCGGCATTGCGGATCGTGGACAAGCGATGGGCGATCACCAGGGCGGTCCGTCCCTCCAGGGCTTCGGT
>JAFMQT010000069.1 GCA_017354515.1 Nocardia sp.
CACCGAGCAGATGTAGACCGCGCGGACCCCGGCGATCAGCGCACCGAATTTCGACGGGTGCAGGGTGCTCAGGTGGGCGAGGAGTTCGTCGAAATCGTCGAGCGTGGAATCCGGTGTGGCCGCGGCCTTGTCAGCCAGCTCGCCGGCCGGGGTCGGTTCCGGGGCGGGGGGCAGATCGCGGTGCCGGTAGTCGGGACCGTCGACGCGCACGGCCTCGAACAGCTCACCCAGTTTGCGGATCTCGCGCAGGAAGTCCTGGGCCGCGAAACGGCCCTCGCCCAGCTGGTCGGGCAGCGTATTGGAGGTCGCGGCCACCGAAACACCGCGCTGGGTCAACTCACTGAGCAGACGCGAGACCAGCATGGTGTCGCCGGGATCGTCGAGTTCGAACTCATCGATACACAGCACACTGTTGCCGGCCAGCCGATCCACCGCGTTCGCGAACCCCAGCGCGCCCACCAGATTGGTCAGCTCACCGAAGGTGCCGAACGATTTCGGCCCCGGCACCGCGTGGAAGATCGAGGCCAGCAGGTGGGTCTTGCCGACACCGAATCCGCCGTCCAGATACAGGCCCGCACCGCTGACCTGCTTCTTCTTATGGAAGAACGATTTCTTTCCGGAGGCGGCGCGGATCGTGGCGACCCGTTCGGCGAAATCGCGCGCGGTCCGCACGGCCGCGGCCTGACTGGGTTCGTTCGGGTCGGGAATGTAGGAATCGAAACTCACCTCGTCGAATGTGTGCGGAGGCACCATCTGAGCGATGAGCTGATCGGCCGGGACGTCCGGATGACGATCGACGAGGCGTTGTTGCACGCCCGTAGCGTACTGACGTGATGTGATCGAAGGTTATGCGACGTCGTCCCGATGCGATCCAGTTCACAGCCCTGGCCGGCGGTGGTCCGGGCGAGCTCACCGACCTGGTCCGGCTGTACGGCTATCCCGCCGACCCGGCCGAACCGTTCATCCGAGTCAACTTCGTGGCCAGCATCGACGGCGCGGCCAGCATCGACGGCCGATCCGGCGGACTGGGACGGCCGACCGACGCGGCGGTCTTCGCGGTGCTGCGCGATCTGGCCGATGTGATCGTGGTCGGATCGGGCACCGCGCGCGCAGAGAACTACGGCGGCGCCCGTACCGACACCGAGCGCCGGATTCTGCTGCATCGGTCCGGTCTCGGCGGTGCGGCCGACGGCGCACCGCCCCCGATCGCCGTCGTCACCGCGACCGCGAATCTGGACCCGGCCGCACGGCTGTTCACCGACACCGACCGCCCGCCGCTGATCCTCACCACCGCAGCCGCCGACGCCGGCCGCAAACACCTGCTCGCCGAAACCGGAGCCGAGGTGATCGAAGCCGGGCGAACCACCGTATCGGCCGCCGATATCCGCAGGGTGCTCGGCGAGCGCGGACTGCTGCGCGTGCTGTGCGAGGGCGGTCCCTCGCTGCTGGGTGAACTGATCTCCGCCGGCGCCGTGGACGAGGTGTGCCTGACCGTATCCCCGCTGCTCGTCGGCGGATCGGCGGGACGAATCGCGGTGTCGCCCAACGCGTTGCCGACCCCGATGAGTCTGCGCCACGTCGTCGTCGACGATGACGGCACCATGCTCACCCGATGGGAGCGCAGTCACACCCAGAGCTGAAACGACATGCCGGACCTGGCAGGGTGTAACTCATGCGTTGGACTCGCGCCGCCCTGCTCGCCTCGTCATTGACGGTTCTGCTGACCACCGGCTGCGGCGCCGGCCCCTCACAACGTCCGGGGGTGGCGGTCGAACATCCGCATGCCGGCCCGGGCGCGGTCACCACCAGCACACCACCCCCGCCACCGCCGCAGGCCCAGAAGCCCAAGCACGATCTGGCCTGGCATGATTGCGCCGCACCGACTTTCGGCCGGCTGGGATTCGGCGCGCCGCCGCCCGGGGTGATCTTCGAGTGTGCCGACTTCACGGCCCCGATCGACACCGCCGGGACGGTGATGGGCAGCTTCCGCACCGCCGCGGTGCGCGCCCGCACCGCCCAGACACCGCCCGATGCCGCACCGCTGGTGGTGACCTCCGGCAGCGACCGCTCCAGCACCGCCACCGTGGCCGGACTGGCCGCCGGTCCCGGTGCGGCGATTCTGGGCACCCGCCCCCTGGTGGGGGTGGACCGGCGCGGTACCGGCGACTCCCAGCCGATCGACTGTCTGCCTCCCGAGGTGCGCCGGGGGCTGGCCGACAACGCGCAATTCACCCCCGGTAGCGGCGACAAGATCGACGCGCTGGCCACACTGAGCCAGAACGCCACCATCGCCTGCCAGGACTTCCTGCAGCCCTATCAAGGCACCTTCGACGCCCCGCACGCCGCCGACGATCTCGACGAACTCCGCAAACAATGGCAGGTCGACCGCATCGACCTGCTCGGCACCGGCAACGGGGCGCGGGTCGCGATGAGTTACGCCGCCAAGTACGCCGGCCACCTGGCCCGGCTGGTGCTGGACTCGCCCGAGGCCCCGGCGGCCGATGCCTTGACCCGCACCGAACAGCGGGTCAAGGGCGCGGAGGCGGCGGTGACCGCGTTCGCGCAGCGCTGCGCCGGCCTGCACTGCTCACTGGGAGCCGATCCGCGCGCGGCGATCACCGATGTGGTCGGCAAGGCCGCGAGCGGGCAGCTCGGCGATCTGTCCGCGGCGGCCGTCACCACCACGATCACCGGTTTCCTCGGCGATCCGCGGGCCGACCAGCCCGCACATATCGCCGAACTCGCCGACGCGGTCGCCGCTGCCGGCCACGGCGATCGCGGCCCGCTGCAGGCGCTGTCGGGGCGGGTGGCCGCCCTCGTCGGCTCAGATGGGCAATTCGTCTCCACCTGCAGTGACAATCAGCAGCCCGCCACCCCGGACCGCGCCAGGACACTCCAGAACGACTGGGGCGCCAAATATCCGGTCTTCGGCCGGTCCGCCGCGGTCGGCCTGATGGCGTGTACGGCCTGGCCCGCGGCCCAGGCGCCGCATATGCCCGACAAACTCGACCTGGCGGCACTGGTGGTCGGTACCGCGGCGGATCCGGTTGTCGGCGACGACGGCCGCGCGGCGGTCACCGGCGCGCTGGGGGCGGCCGGAGCCCGCGTGGCCACGGTGCAGTGGGCGGGTTGGGGGCATCCCGCGTTCACCCATTCCGGCTGCGTCCAGCAGAACATCATCGGATATCTGAACGACGCGACCCTGCCCGCGGACGGCACCGCCTGCCCGGCCTGAGGGACCCACCCAGCGCAACGGCTGTGGCGATAGTGACAGAACACACCTATGACGGCGGGGCAGTGCGACCTGTGTACAGGTTTGCGGTGTACCGTGCCCCAGTGTTCCTACGACAGCTCGAGCCACGAATGGCTCGCACCACCGCCGAGGTGTTCAACTTCGCCCTGTGGCCGTTCGCCGTGTTCACAGTGCTGCATCAGGTCATCGTCAAGGGGACCAATTCCACCATCACCGACGACTTCGCGCCGGTGTACAAGGCTTCGCTCGCCTTCCTGAACGGGCACGCGATCTACGGTGAGAATTTCGATCTCACCGATCCGCACTACCTGTATCCGCCCAGCGGAACACTGATGATCGCGCCACTGGCGATCATCGATCCGGAGAAGTCGCGCTGGTGCTTCATCGTGCTCAACGCGGCGGCCATCATCCTGGCCTGGTATCTGCTGCTGCGATTGTTCAAGTTCACAATCCGCTCGGTCGCCGCGCCGACCCTGCTGCTGCTGATGTTCGCGTCCGAAACCGTGATCAACACATTGGGATTCGGCAATGTCAACGGCTGCGTACTGCTGGCCGAGGTACTGTTCATCCATCTGCTGCTGGCGCGCCGAGATCTACTGGCCGGGCTGGTCATGGGATTGACGATCGCGGTCAAACCGACTCTGGCACCGCTGCTGCTGATCCCCCTCGCCCGCCGGCAGTGGCAGGTGTTCATCACCGCGATCGGAGTTCCGGCGGTGATGACGGCCGTCGCCTGGCCGCTGATCAAGGACCCGATGAACTTCGTCCGCCGCACCGGGCCCTATCTGCTCAAATCGCGCGACTACTTCAACAGCGCGATCGTCGGCAATGCCAACTACTTCGGTCTGCCGACCTGGCTGACCTGGGGTATCCGCATCACCATGGCGATCCTCGTGGTCATCTCGCTGTGGTTGCTGTACCGGTACTACCGCAAGGACGGGCTGTTCTTCATCTGCACCAGCGCGGGCATCATCATGACCGCGTCCTTCCTGCTGCCGGGCCTGGGCCAGCAGTACTACTCGATGATGCTGTTCCCGTTCCTGATGACAGTGGTGCTGCCCAATTCGGTACTGCGCAACTGGCCGGCCTGGGCGGCGATATTCGGCTTCATGACCTACGACAAGTGGCTGCTGGACCATTGGCAGAGCGCCGGGCGCGCGATCGAGTACCTGCGGGTCACATTCGGCTGGTCGCTGTTGCTGATCGTGGTGTTCTGCGTGCTGGGTGACCGGTACCTCGCGGCGCGGCGCGAAGGCCGCCTGGACACCGGGATCGACCCCGCGTTCCTGCTGCCACGGCCGCCGGAGCAGGGAGCCGCGACGGCCCTCGAGCACGCCTCGGTCTCGACCAGCGACCCCGAACTGGAGCCACCCACCCCCAGCGAGGCCGGCGCACTGCGCTGACCGACCTGCCGCCGGCCGCGAAGTGGGCGCGGCCGGTACGCAATTCGGAGCGGCGGTGACCGGTCGGCGCCCACTAGACTCGGGGTATGAGTTCCGCCGACAATCCCGCGCCCACCTCGACATCGGCACCGAAGATCGAGCTCACACCCCAGCAGTGGCGTGAGCGGCTGACCCCACAGGAGTACTCGGTCCTGCGCGAGGCCGGCACCGAACGTGCCTTCACCGGCGAATACACCGACACCGAAACCGTCGGCGTCTACAACTGCCGGGCCTGCGGCGCCGAATTGTTCCGCAGCACAGAGAAATTCCACTCGCACTGCGGCTGGCCGTCGTTCTACGATCCGGCCGACTCGGCCGCGGTGATCCTGCGAGCGGACGATTCACTCGGGATGCGGCGGGTCGAGGTGCTGTGCGCCGCCTGCCACAGCCACCTCGGCCACGTCTTCACCGGTGAGGGCTATCCGACCCCCACCGATAAGCGGTACTGCATCAACTCGATCTCACTGAGCCTGCGGCCGACCGGCGACTCCGCCGAGTGAGCGGGCCACATTCGTCCGGGGCAGCGTTCGTTCAGCGCGACGTTCGGTTCAGGGTAGGGCGTTGACCAGCTGTTCGAGCTCGACCCGCGGACCGGTGTAGAACGGGATCTCCTCACGCACGTGGTGGCGGGCCTCGGTGGCGCGCAGCTCACGCATGAGGTCGACGATGCGGTGCAGTTCGGGCGCCTCGAAGGCCAGAATCCACTCGTAGTCGCCGAGGGCGAACGCGGCCACGGTATTGGCCCGCACATCCGGATAGGTGCGCGCCTGACGGCCGTGGTCGGCGAGCATGCGGCGACGGTCCTCATCGGGCAGCAGATACCAGTCGTAGGAGCGCACGAACGGGTACACGCAGATGTAATTACCCGGTTCCTCCCCGGCCAGGAACGCCGGGATATGGCTCTTGTTGAACTCCGCCGGGCGATGGATCGCGGCGTTGCTCCACACCGGGGCGCTGGCCTGGCCCAGTTCGGTGGTGCGGCGGAAGTCCGCGTAGGCGGCCTGCAGGTCCTCGATCCGCTCGCTGTGCCACCAGATCATGAAATCGGCGTCCGCGCGCAGACCGGCCACATCGTAGAGACCACGGACCACGACACCGCGTTCGTCCAGGGAGTCGAAGAATTCGCGCGCCTGTTTGATCGCGGTGTCGCGCTGGTCCCCCAGCACCCCGGGCTCGACCCGGAACACCGAGAACATCAGATACCGGATCGTCGAGTTGAGAGCTTGATAATCGAGTCGCGCCATGTCATCCATCGTGCCACTGCCACGGCCGTCCACGCACAGCCGCACCCCGTCCCTGATCCAGCTCCGACGGGGCCCGCGGGCAGCATCGCCCCAGCGGCCCGGAGCACCCTGCGTCAGCGCTCCAGAATGCGCTGTGCCGCAGCGGTTCCCGAGGCCGCGCAGGCCGGAACACCGACACCGCCGAGGTACGCTCCCGCCAGCTCCAGGCCGGGCAATTCGGCGATCTGCTCGTCCAGCGCCGCGATCCGCCCGGTATGGCCGGGAGCGTACTGCGGCAGCCCGCCCCGCCACCGCCGCACCAGCGCCGCCTCGGCGCGCAACGACAGACCGGTGACCGTCGACAGGTCCTCGACGGCCGCCGCGATCAACTCCTCGTCGGGCCACGACAGCGCGCGATCGTCGCCGAAGCGCCCGAACGACACCCGCACCGGCATCGAGTCGCGGTCGGCCAGATGCGGCCATTTGCGGCCGGAGAGGGTGAAGGCCTTCGCCCGCAGGGGTTCTCCGGTCGCCACCAGGATTCCGGAATTGTCCGGTAGCGGGGTCGGCTTCGGCAGCGCCAGCGCGACGACCGCCGAGGAGGACAACTCGACGCCGCCCAGCAGCCGTGCCGCTCGCGGCGCGACAGTGCGCAGCAAATCGGTGCTCACCGGGGCCGGAGTGGCCAGGACCACCGCGTCGAACTCCCCGATCGGATCGATCCGCCAGCCCCGGGCGTTGCGAGTCAGAGCCGTTGCGCTGGTCCCGATTTCGAGTTTCGGGGCGGCCGCCGAACGTAATGCCCGCAGCAGCACCCGGTAGCCCTCGCGCAGACCACCGAAGACGGGTGCGGTCGAGGGGGGCGGCAGCGCCCGCGCGATCGCGTCCGTCAGACTCGGCGCACCGGCATCGAGGGTCGCGGCCAGGGCGGGCAGTGCGGCCCGTACCCCGATCGAGTCCGCGCGTCCGGCGTACACCCCGCCGAGCAGCGGATCCACACTACGCCGCACCACCTGCTCGCCGAACCGGTCGGCGACCAGATCGGCCACCGACATATCGCCGCCGGACGGCCATCGCAGTGGCAGTCCGGGCTCGGCGGCCATCCGCTGCAGGGTCGGCTCGTCCACCAGACCGGCGACCGCGTCGGGACCGGCGGGAATGCCCATCAGCGTGCGTTCGGGCAGCGGGTGCGCGGCTCCGCCCGACCAGATCAGCGGCCGCTTCCCGGCGGGATGTACCAGCTGATCGGACAACCCCAGCTCGTCCAGGAGCGCGGGAATCTCCGGCCTGCGGCCGACGAATGCTTCCGCTCCCAGATCCATCGGCTCACCGGCCAGCTCACCGGTGTGCAGTGTGCCGCCGATTCGATCCCGCCGTTCGGCCAGCACCAGGTCGAGTTCGGACCCCAGCGCCGCCCGCAGCCGATACGCGGCGACCAGTCCGCTGATCCCGGCACCGACCACCGCGACCCGCATCACCGCGTCCTCACAGCGGGGTGGGCAGGCTGTGGATCAGTTCGACGGCGGCGGTGATCGCCCCCGGATCGGTGTCCGGCAGGACGCCGTGTCCCAGGTTGAAGATGTGCCCACTCGCCCCCAGGGCGACGGCTTCGTCCGCCTCGTGCGCGATCCGCCGGATCTCCCGCTCGACGACCGTACTGCCGGCGAACAGCACAGCCGGATCCAGGTTGCCCTGCAACACTTTTCCGGGACCGACCCGCCGCGCCGCCTCGGTCAGCGGCACCCGCCAGTCCACGCCGACGACATCGGCGCCGGCCTCGCCCATGACGCCGAGCAGTTCACCGGTTCCGACCCCGAAGTGGATGCGCGGTACCCCGGCCTCGCCGATCTCGGCGAAGACCCGTTCCGAATGCGGCAGCACGAATTCGCGGTACTGAGCCAGCGACAGGGCACCGGCCCACGAGTCGAACAACTGCACCGCGTCGACGCCGGCGGCCAGCTGGGCGCGCAGGAATTCCACAGTGATATCGGTGAGCGTTCCCAGCAGGTGGTGCCAGGTCTGCGGCTCGCCGAGCATCATCGCCTTGGTGCGTTCATGATTGCGGCTGGGCCCGCCTTCGACCAGATAGGACGCGAGTGTGAAAGGCGCACCGGCGAATCCGATCAGCGGCGTGGATTCCAGATTCTCCAGCAGCAGGCCGATGCCCTTGGTGATCGCGCCGACCTCCTCAGGCCGCAACCGTGGCAGCGCCCGCACGTCGCTGATCGAGCGCACCGGATCGGCGATCACCGGGCCCACGCCGGGCACGATATCCAGGTCGATACCCGCCGCCTTGAGCGGAACCACGATGTCGGAGAACAGAATTGCCGCATCCACTCGATGCCGGCGAACCGGTTGCAGCGTGATCTCACACACCAGCTCCGGATCGAAACACGATTCCAGCATGCCGATTCCGGCGCGCAGTTCGCGGTATTCCGGTAGCGAGCGACCAGCCTGCCGCATGAACCAGACGGGGCGCCGATGCGGACCGCCGCCGGTGGCGGCGGCCAGGAACGGCGCATCGGATAAACGGCGGCGAGGTGAAGTGCTCATCACCGCTATCGTATGCCGCCGCACCGGCGGCGATTCCCGGGCACCGGAGGTATACGGCGCCCGAAGCGGCGCGCCTCCGCGTGGGCCGCGTCCTACAGGTCTACCGTTCATCTTCGTGACACCGCTCGACATCCGTGACGGCGCCGCACAGACCCCGGGCCCTGACAGCGAACCAGCCCAGTTTCGCGCCGCGGTCGAGGCGATGGGCACCGCCTCGGTCCACCCCCGGATCGAGCTGGCCCCGATCCGGCCCCCGCAACGCCTGGCGCCGTACTCCTACGCCCTCGGGGCAGAGGTCAAACACCCCGATGCCACCGTCGTACCGGTCGATTCCGATGACGACGCCTTCGGCCGCCTGATCCTGCTGCATGACCCCAACGGCCAGGAAGCCTGGCACGGTACCTTCCGCCTGGTCGCGTACATTCAGGCCGATATCGACGCCGCGCTGGCCGGCGATCCGCTACTGCCGGAGGTCGCCTGGAGCTGGCTGGTTGATTCACTGGAGTCGCGCGGTGAGGAATTCACCGCGCTGGGCGGCACCGTCACCTCGACCAGTTCGGTGCGCTACGGCGACATCGCCGGGCCGCCGCACGCCCATCAACTGGAGGTGCGCGCCTCCTGGACGGTGGGATCGACGCAGCTGGGACCGCATGTCGAAGCGTTCTGCGAGGTGCTCGCCTACGCCGCCGGCCTGCCCCCCGCCGGGATCACCCATTTGCGCCCGCACCAGCCGAACGGCGGCGACCGATTCTGACCGGGACGTAGAGTTCGGGCTATGCCCGAAGCCGACGCGTCCGATCCGACACCACCCTCATCCGCGCACGAGCCGGTCGACGGCGTCCCCCTGCTGGCTCCGGCCGACGGCATCCCCCCGGTCCTGGGCAGTGCCCGCGATATCGCCCGGGCCGCCGACGCGCTGGCCGCCGGATCGGGTCCGCTGGCGGTCGACGCCGAACGCGCATCCGGATTCCGCTATTCCGGTCGCGCCTATCTGATCCAGCTGCGCCGCAGCGGCTCCGGCAGCTTCCTGATCGACCCCATTCCCGATCCGGCCGCGCTGGAATCGCTGGCGCCGGTGATCAATCCGCTGGAATGGGTGCTGCACTCGGCCGATCAGGACCTGCCCTGCCTGGCCGAACTGGGATTGACCCCGGCACGCCTGTTCGATACCGAATTGGCCGGGCGGCTGGCCGGATTCGACCGCGTCGGCCTGGCCGCCATGGTGACCAGACTGCTGGGACGGGTGCTGCGTAAGGGACACGGCGCGGCCGACTGGTCGACCCGGCCGCTGCCGCAGGAGTGGCTGAACTACGCGGCCCTGGACGTGGAGCTGCTGCTCGAACTGCGCGAGGAGGTCGCCACTGTCCTGCACGAGCAGGGCAAAACCGATTGGGCCGCACAGGAATTCGAATATGTGCGGACCGCGGAGCCATCCGCGCCGAAACCGGATCGTTGGCGGCGCACCTCCGGAATACACAGCCTGCGCAAGACCCGCCAACTGGCGATCGTGCGCGAATTATGGTCCACCCGTGACGATATCGCCCGCCGCCGGGATGTGGCTCCCTCGCGAATCCTGCCGGACTCGGCGATCGTCGCCGCGGCACAGGCCGATCCACGCACCATTGCGCAGCTGCGGGCACTGCCGGTCTTCGGCGGGCCCCGGCAACGACGGTATTCGCGGCAGTGGCTGGCAGCGGTGGAACACGCTCGCGCCCTACCGGATTCCGAGTTGCCGGCGATGTCGCAGCAATTCGACGGGCCGCCGCCGGCCAACCGCTGGGAGCGCCGCGATCCGGACGCCGCCGCCCGGCTCACCGCGGCCCGCGCGGCCATGGGCGAGCTCTCCGAGAAATATTCGATTCCGGTGGAGAATCTGCTGACGCCGGATCTGCTGCGCCGGCTGTGCTGGGACGGTCTACCGGAATTCCGTTCCGGTACCGTGCCGGCCGATCCGGTCGACGCGATCGGCAAATATCTCGAATCCGGCGGCGCCCGCCCATGGCAGCGTGACCTCGCCGTTCCGGCGCTGGCCACCGCATTGTTCGGCGCGGCGGAGTCCTAGCGCCTGACTTCGAGGCCGCCGG
This sequence comes from Nocardia sp., assembly GCA_017354515.1. Taxonomy (GTDB): domain Bacteria; phylum Actinomycetota; class Actinomycetes; order Mycobacteriales; family Mycobacteriaceae; genus Nocardia. Next base: position 10,556 of record JAFMQT010000069.1, read on the forward strand.
AAGGCTATGCGGTCGCGCGGGGCAGCCAGCGGCCGATGCGGGTCACGATGGCCTCGGCGGTGAGCCCCAGCTCGGAGTGGATCTGCGCGCGCGAGGCGTGGTCGAGGAATCGCTGTGGGACACCGAGTTCGCGAGTCGGCACATCCAGACCGGCTTCGCGCAACCGAGCCGACACCGTCGACCCGACACCACCGTGCACCCCGCTGTCCTCCACCGTCACCACCAGGCGATAGTTCTCGGCCAGCTTCACCACGGTGTCCGATACCGGCAGCACCCAGCGCGGATCCACCACGGTCGCCGTAATACCCTCGGCGGCAAGCAGATCCGCGGCCTCGATGGCGGCCGGCGCCAGCGCGCCGACGGCGATCAGCAGTACGTCGCCGTGCACGGCGCGGGCCGAACCGCTCTCCGGCATCCGCAGCACGTCCACGCCGTCGATCCGTTCCACAGCCGGAATGTCCTCGCAGATACTGCCTTTCGGGAAGCGCAGCGCGGTGGGGCCATCGCCCGTAGCCAGCGCCTCGGCCAGTTCCTCACGTAGCGTCGCGGCATCGCGCGGGGCGGCGACCCGGATCCCGGGCACGATACCGAGCACCGACAGATCCCACATACCGTTGTGACTGGCGCCGTCCTCACCGGTGACACCGGCCCGGTCCAGCACCAGGGTCACCGGCAGTTGCAACAGCGCCACATCCATCACCAGCTGGTCGAAGGCGCGGTTCAGGAATGTGGAATAGATCGCCACCACCGGATGCAGCCCGCCGAGTGCGAGCCCGGCCGCCGAGGTGACCGCGTGCTGTTCGGCGATGCCGACATCGAACATCCGTTCCGGGAACCGGGTGCCGAACGGGGTCAGGCCGGTCGGGCCCGGCATCGCCGCCGTGATGGCGACGATGTCCTCGCGCTGCTCGGCTTGGCGGATCAGTTCCTCGGAGAAGACCGCGGTCCAGCCGGGGGCCTTACTGGCGGTCGGCTTGCCGGTGGCCGGATCGATCGCACCGATCGAATGCATCTGGTCGGCCTCGTGGTCCTCGGCGTGCCGGTACCCGCGGCCCTTCTGGGTGACGGTGTGCACGACCACCGGGCCGCCGAAATCCTTCGCCCGCCGCAGCGCCGCCTCCAGCGCCACCAGATCGTGCCCGTCCACCGGGCCGACATATTTCAGTCCCAGATCGGCGAACAACTCCTGCGGCGCGACCGCGTCCTTGATGCCCGTCTTCACCGCGTGCAGCATCGAATACGCCGAGGCGCCGACCCGCGGGATGCCCTGGACGAACCGTTTGGTGGCGTCGAGGGCCTGCTCGTAGGCGGGCTGCATCCGCAGCACGGTGAGCCGGTCGGCCAGGCCGCCGATGGTCGGCGAATACGACCGGCCGTTGTCGTTGACGACGATGATCACCGAGCGGTCCGGACCGGCGGCGATATTGTTCAGCGCCTCCCAGCACATCCCACCGGTGAGGGCGCCGTCGCCGACCACGGCCACCACATGCCGGTCCTGGCCCGTGATGGCGAACGCCTTGGCCAGGCCGTCGGCGTAGGACAGCGAGGCCGAGGCGTGCGAGGACTCCACCCAGTCGTGTTCGCTCTCACCGCGGCTCGGATACCCCGAGAGCCCGCCCTGTTTACGCAGCCGGTCGAAACCGTCCTTTCGCCCGGTGAGGATCTTGTGCACGTAGGACTGGTGCCCGGTGTCGAAGATGATCGGATCGGCCGGCGAATCGAACACCCGATGCAGGGCGATGGTCAGTTCCACCACACCGAGATTGGGGCCTAGGTGACCACCGGTGACCGCGACTTTGCGGACCAGGAACTCCCGAATCTCCTCGGCCAGTTCGCCCAGCTGGGTGACCGTCAGCCGGCGTAGGTCCTCAGGTTTGTCGACCCGGGAAAGCACTCCCACCGTTCTCGCTCCCTCTCCGATGGCTCATCTGTCCCGAACAGTCTACGGAGCCCCGCCCGGTGGCGATGACGGGAATGACCGGCGAACCCTGGCGCGCGATGCGGACCGCTCCCCCGGCGCCCGCCGCGCGGCATAGGGTGGGGCCGTCCGGTCCCCAGCCGCAGGAGTGAGGATATGACCGCCGACCAGCATCGACCCGCAACCGTCACCACCTTCGGCCACGGTGTGGCCGGCGCGACCCCGGACCGGATGCGGATGTCGATGTCGATCGAAACCCATGCCGATTCGGTCGCCACGGCCTACCAACGGGCCGGCGAACGTACCGCCGCGGTCACCGCCTCGCTGCGCGCGGACGCGGTGAGCGAGACCGATATCACCACCACCGGACTGTCCGTCCGCACCGAAACCGCGTGGATCGAGAACGAGGGCACCCGGGTCACCGGATATATCGCGACCACCTCGCTCACGGTCACCCTCCGGATCCCCGGCGCGGCGGATGCATCGGCCGACCCCGCGGCGATCATCGCCCGCGCCGTGGAGGCGGGCGGCGACGACGTCCGGCTGGGCGGCCTGGACCTGACCGTCGCCGATCCGTCCGAGCTGCTGACCCACGCCCGGGACGCGGCCTGGGACGACGCTCTCGCCCGTGCCCGGCGCTATGCCGAACGAGCCGGACGACCGCTCGGACAGGTGCTCGAGATCACCGAGAACACCGCCACCGCACCGGAGCCGCGCGGGGAGATCAGGCTGGTGGCCCGCACGACCGCGGCGGTACCGGTCGAATACGGCAGCCACGAAGTCAGTGCGAGCGTGCGCGTCACCTGGCAGTTGGACTGAGCCGCACCGGCTTTCAGGCGCGCTCCAGCAGCGCGAGACATTCCACGTGGTGGGTCGCGGGGAAGGCGTCGAACGCCCGCAACCCGCCGACCCGGTAGCCGGCTTCGCGATAGAGACCGATATCACGTGCGAAAGCGGCTGGGTCGCAACCGATATGGACGATGCGCTCGGGCCGGGCGGCGGTGAGCGGCTCGATGACCTGCTTACCGGCCCCGGCCCGCGGCGGATCCAGGACGACCACCCGCGGCGTATCGGTGCGGTCGAGGATCCACTGTTCCACCCGCCCGGCGTGCAGCTCGACCTCGGGCCGATCGCCCAGTGCCACAACGCCCTCGGCGACCGCGGAGCGCGAGGACTCGACCCCCAGCACGCGCACGCCCGGACCGGACTCCTGGGCCATCCGGGCGGCGAAAACACCGGCGCCGCAATACAGATCCCACGCGGTCGCACCGGACCCCAGTTCCGCCCATTCGGCCACCACATCCGAATAGCACTGTGCCGCATCACGATGCGGCTGCCAGAATCCGGTGGCCGAAACCTCCCAGGTACGTCT